>MHYI01000178.1:0-5419 GCA_001828295.1 Planctomycetes bacterium RBG_16_41_13
GGATTTTTTCAAATGTAAACAATCTTGTAACACAATTTTATAACCAGCTTAAAAGTAACGGAACATCATTATATGCTTCTCCTCTGAGCTGGTTAAAGGTGTTGTTACAGTATATGTTTAACAGGTCTGATTTTGGGATCAGAGAGACGTGCCTTGAATGGTTAAAAGGCGAAAGTATTGACCGGGATGAGGCAAATACCATAGGTATAAGGAGCAGGGATGTATCACTTCCGGAAATGACTTCCGATGAGATGAACGAGCTTTGTAAACAAAGGGTCGTTGATTTCTGCCATCTTGCAGGTTTTTTCAGACCATTTCTGTTCTGTTTTGATCAGACGGAAAATTATGGTAAAAATCCCGAACTGGTGAGGTCTTTCGGTATAATGATTGAAAACCTGGCGAGCACATGCCCGAACCAGATGACTGTAGTAACGGCAAATCAGCATGTATGGGAAAAGACAATCCTTGCGTCTATGGAAGAAGCCCATAAAGATAGATTCAATAAGCGTTATGAGCTTGAGGGAATAAATAAAGAACAGGGCAAAGAACTTATAAAGCAAAGACTGAACTTCTTTGATGGAGGTAGCGATAATATACAATTTTTTACTGATGAAAAGTGGTTAAATAGCATATTTAAAAATAATTCCCAAATAGGGGTTCGTCTTTTTATAAACGCTTGCAGAGATCAATGGGATAAATGGAAAGACAAAGAAGTTAAGGTTGCCACGCTTGAATATTATTTCGAGAAAAATAGAGAAGATGTTAGGTCTCAGCCAAAAAGGCATATGTTTGATCCTGATATTTTGTATTGGATGATCTTTGAAGTGTCTAAGGGGCTTACCGGGGTTAAGGTAAAAAAATATAAGACAGAAAAGGGATATTTTTCCATTCACTGGTTATTCAATACCAACTCTATTATATTTGGGTTTGAATCAGGTGCGAATAGTATGAGATGGCGATCAATTGTAAGGGAGGCGAAAAGATATGCAACGTCTCAAAAGGGATTGAAGGCAGTTATGTTGCGAACATTTGAGTTACCGAAGATACCTAAAACAACATGGAAAATAATAGGGGCAGAGATAAATGAGGCGAAAAATGAGTTTTTCAATATAGTAGATTTGAAGAAAGATATGGTGATAAATATTTATGCCGCTAATGAACTATACAGAGATGCAGTAGAAGGGGATATACCGTATTCATGCGATGAGGTTTTAGCATTTATTAGAAAAAGATTTACGTGGTTTTGGGACACAATTATTGGTGGTTTCTCCGCCGGAAAAGAAAGTGAAACATTCTTGTCTCACAGAGACGCAAGGGGGGATGAAAATGTCATTCCTGCGAAAGCAGGAATCCGGAAAACAAAAGAACCGGATTCCCGTTTACACGGGAATGACAGGTTAGAAGGATTTTTGAAGGGGAAAAAAGACGAAAATAACATTATCCCGGCAGAAGGTGTTGCTGATGAGATTACGGCACATATCAAAAAGGAAAAGGTGTTAAGCTTCGATGAATTACTCATGAATTTGTCAAAGTCATTCGATAAAGAAGTAATCATAGATATTTGTATGAAAATTCCGCAAATAAAGGTTTATCAAAGTCCCCGTATGACACTATTACAATGGCAGTCAAATCGATAACGGTAACAGAATTAAAACATGCCTGTCTGGACAATGATTGGAAAGACCGATGGCTTGCCGGCGAAAATCCTCAGACAACTCCTCAGCATCCTCCAAATTCAATAGCTGTTTACGGAACCAAATTCCACAACATTGTGAAGAAATTTTTAGATTGGTTGTCATTGCCAGAAAATAACACCATTACTCTAAACCTCAAAGACAGGTATTTGATCTGGGATGAAATGTATACCAGATTTGCAGAGAGCGAGATAAACGAAGTACTGAATAATAACAGATTGGAATCTGCGCACTATCTTGCAAAGGCATTAAAGGCCTTTTGTAACCGTACCGTTACCTTACGCGATCAGACAAACAATTTTCATTCATGGAATGATATATACATAACGAATGAGTTCCACATAAAGGATATCCAGTATAAGGTCGGTGATCATTCCGTTTTTGTTTCCGGCCAATTGGATTCGGTAAGGGTACATCCTGCGCGCGGCATTGAGATTGTGGATTACAAGCTTACGAAAGGCGATAAGAGGGAGCACGACCTTTTACAATTGGCTATCTATGCAGAATTGTTAAAAAAACTAAAACCTGAAATGAAATGTAACGGAGCCCTTGAATATTATGTCCCGGATCTTCGTGAAGTTATTGTGACACATAAAGAGCTTGCCGAACTTTTTCATGATAGTGTTTTGCCGGTTTTGCATGAGCTGGCAGGTAAGGATAGGAGCAAATGTGCACGTGTTAAAAAACATGGCATAGACGAATTTGCCGCGATAATAAAACAAACCTATGCTGATTTCGGGCTTAAAATCGAAATAGTTGACAAACAGGAAGCGCCTCAATTGGTGCGGTATAAAATAAAACCGGATTCCGGGGTGAAAGTTGTTTCATTAGCGAACAGGGCTGACGATTTACAGGTTGCATTAAGTTTAAATTCAGCGCCCAGGATAGAACCTTCCGTGGGCTATGTATCAATTGATATACCAAAAGAAACGCCTGATGTCATATATTGGAGTGACAGGGAAAAACATCCGGAAGATACAAAAGGGAATGAATGTGTCACTTTTCCCATAGGGGTAGGTGTGAATAACGAGATGCTTTTCGCCGATTTTGCTGATTCCAATACGGCTCATGCATTGGTTGCCGGGGCTTCAGGCAGTGGTAAAAGCGAATTTTTAAAATCACTGGTAGGCTCGTTATTGAAAAAGAATAATCCCGAAACCCTCAAACTCTCTCTTATCGACCCAAAAATTTTGACGTTTGGTTCATTAAAGGCCTCACCTTTTTTGGCAGAACCGGTTATACATGATGTTGCAGGAGCTATTGACTGTTTAGAGAAGGCGGTACATGAAATGGAGAACCGCTATAAACAGTTAGCGGAAGAGGGATTTAATGACCTGAGCAGTCGCATAAAAGCCGGAAGAAAAGACATCCCCTTTTATATTATTCTCTTTGATGAATTTGCAGACCTGGTGCTTCAGGGGAAAAAAGAAAAAGAGACATTTGAAAAACTGGTAGCAAGAATAGCGGCAAAAGGCCGGGCGGCAGGAATACATATAGTGCTTGCCACACAGCGGCCCGACAGAAACATTGTTACCGGCATCATAAAGGCCAATCTGCCCCTCAAAATTTGCATGAAAGTGACCACTGCCACCAATTCAAAAATTATCCTTGACCATGCCGGTGGAGAATTATTGTTAGGGAGAGGCGATCTTCTTTGTGACCGGGGAAAAGGAATAGAACGCGCTCAATCTCTTTATATTTCACAGGATGAGCTTCTGTCGCTGGCAAAAATTTGCTGACAATGAAAACAGGGTTATCCTTAATTATACGGTTATGTGGTATGTTATATTCTAAAAATAGTAAAATACGAGGTTGAATTATGACTACAAAAACAAACGAGATTATTTCAATGGTTGAGTCTTTACCAATTGATATGAAAACAAAATTGATTGAAAAACTTCTTAACAGGTAACACGTTAGTTTTTTGAAAAATAAATTTAATCTGCTCGCTCCCAAACCTTGTACTGAACATGGTGAAGTATCAGTTTGGGAGCAAGCAGGAACATACACCCCCAATCGGTGATGGGGACACGTTTCGCATCCATTAACGCCGCACTTTTGGCTGATAGCCATGAGCCATCAGCCAAATTGCTATCAGCCATAGGGGAAATATAGGGACACTTCCCTCATTTTTCCAAGATCAAGCAAGCAATATGGGAAGTGTCCCCAAATTACACCAAATTACAAATTATTAAATTATTCCGGAAGGGTTTATTTCATCCACAATGAGTAAACAAGGTTGATTATAATCTGGGAAAAAAGTGAATAAACGAAACATGAAAGGTCATAAACAACTTCTTACAGAAATATCCAACACCAGGGATGTTTTTACCGAACTGGATGATTTCTTCTGCAATGCAGATGAAAGTATTTCCCGTGATCCGGAGGACCCCCGGGAAGGAATCGGTCGTTTGCCCGGTCTTGACCGATTGATGTTCCTCATACCCTGTGTGATCAACCGCCTTGAGGAAGATATATCTGAGAGTAATGAATGTGAAAATGTCGCAGCAATCATAGAAGGTTTATATACAATACAAGAAGGCATACAGAGCGTATTAACTTATTATTTCCGGGACGATGTCGAAGGCGCAATCAATTTACTCAGTAATGTTCTGTCAAAGATAGACAAACCTTCCGGTAAAAAGTTCTCATCCGGTATCCGCATCTTCTGCGACATAGCGAGAATTGCACCGGACTTTCAGATCATTCTTGGTATGTTTGAAGGATTCCGGGAAAACAGACGAATAAGGCCCAAAGAACCGGAAACCAACACATCGTGGTCGCCTGAATGCTGGTTGGATTATTACCGGGAACAAGCCAGGCTTGAAGAACCTCTTATCGCCATGGTTGATGCCGAAGGACTCTCTGAAGCAAGCCTTGAAAAAGGTATGAAACGAATGGTGGAAGAAAGCGAACAAAGAGACAAGATGATGGAAAAACAATTAACCATTTATAAACTGATGAAAAACAGAGATGCAGCATTTAGCCCGGAACATCCGGAAAGGTTCTTAGACCTTTCAGAGATTCCGGATATAAAAGACGAGAACGACGATGGTGATTATGAAGTCAGGGTTATAGACCTCTGTTATGAGGATGTGGAAGAAGAGCCCCAAGAACCCTGGGCAAGTTCCCTGCCGGAACTCTGCAATTGGAATAAAATTATACAAGAATCATCCTTTGGTGATACGGAATTATACCGTCAGGATTTTGAAGATGAGCCGGTTTACCGTCTGCTTAAGCCTTTTGTGCATAGGCTTTTTGAATGTCTGAAACAGGACGATCTTCGTCGGGTCAAAGAAAGCAAAAGCGGGGTTCCTGAGATGCGATCTCCGCTGGATCACTATTTAGTAATTCTTGCCCTTAAGGCACAGGTGCGAATATCCTCCTGTGGAGTCCAGGCTGAAGACGTCGGACACGAAGCGCCGAGAAAAGGTGTTTATCTGTTTGCCATGGAATGCCTGGAAAGGATTACCGAAGCCATAGAGAGATTCCAACGGAAACATCTTTATCATCTCGCTGCCGAAGCACGAAATATCAAAAAACAGATTGAGAAGATACTTGCTGAAAACCTATAGCGCATCCGAATATTTAATATGTGTATGTATTCCATGAGAAATAATTATGGATCATAAGGAATTATATCTAAAATACCAAGCTCTGCTTGCAGAAAATGTCGACTTAAAAACTGAGATAAAAAGGTTAAAGGCACAACGTGGTATTCCCGA
>MHYI01000178.1:5587-5873 GCA_001828295.1 Planctomycetes bacterium RBG_16_41_13
TATCACATTTTTAGATGCCGGAACAAGCTAAAAACCCTCTCATATCGGGGGTTATAAGGCTTTTTCCCCTCATTTTTACCCACTTGATAAGGAGAAGACCCTATGATAATTTACAGCAAATGCTTCGCCCCTGCACTATGCGGCAAACATCGCTATTATTGGAATATTTCAAAAAACTAAAGTGTTACAGAAGGAGAAAAATAGTTATGGCAAGATCTACTATTAAAGATGTTGAAGAAAAGATAAAGCGCTTGTCCCGCGCTGAGCAATTATGTTTGTTTGAACG
>MHYI01000178.1:5924-10472 GCA_001828295.1 Planctomycetes bacterium RBG_16_41_13
AGCCCAGCTTGCTCCAATGTCATTTGATCCAGAGATTCAGCTTGAGGTGAGAAAGATTAATTCTGAATTTACTGGCACGGATTCGGATGGGTTGGTAAAGGTCTAATGACTGTCAAGAGAGGGAAAAATACTTCGCAGATTTAAACCCTGCAAAAGGGAAATAACAAACAGGGACACGCCAGGTTTTGGTCATGAAATTGGAACGTGTCCCGGCAAGGCGTTTTCCCATAGGAAAGAGTATGTGAGTAATTACACGCCTCTGGCAGAGAAATGTTTATGCATCATATTTATTATCGGCAGCGCAGGAAACAGGAAACATTTCTTTGCACTGCGCTGGCTCTGATGTTCATGCCGAAATAACCATGTTTCTTCCTTTTTCTTTTGCCTGGTATAAAGCTCTGTCCGCTGCACATACTAATTCTTCATAATTGCTCCCATGCAGAGGGAATGTCGCCACTCCAATGCTTAAAGTAATCCTTACCGTTTTTCCGGAAACCAATGTATCAAAATTACTTGTCTCAACAGAGGTTTTAATATGTTCTGCTTTTTTAAATGCTTCATTAATTTCAACCTCCGGCAATACAACAGTAAACTCTTCCCCGCCATAACGAGCAACAAAATCAGATTCTCTGATTGATTTTGTTAATAAAACGCCTAACTCCTGAAGCAGCGCATCTCCTGCGGTATGTCCATAGGTATCATTTACTTTTTTGAAATAATCGATGTCTATAAGAAACAAGCTCAAATTTAAGTTCCTTCTTTTTGCGATAAGCAGTTGCTTCTTAGTCATTTCTTCAAAAAACCGCCTATTGTAAACGCCGGTTAGTCCATCGGTTATTGCTGCCTGTTCCGCAGAATTCATTAATCTTATTTTATATAAAGATGATGCGGTTATATTGGCATAGGTGGAAATTAAAGCGATCTGCTTCTCACTCCAAAACGAGTCCCTTTCTCTGGTTAGCACGATAACGCCCAAGGCCTTTCCGCCTGCTATTAGTGGTACACATACGTATCCGAAATTTTCATTTAATTCTTTTATGCATTCGCAAGAGATATGGTTATCGATATTTTGTGCAACTAATATTTGCCCTGTTCTTATTGTCCGGCATAATGCCGGATTCAAAATAACATCTTCTTTAATGAACAGGCTATTTTTCTTAATCGAAGAAATTGTTATAGGTTCCTCTAAAATATTTTTGTTTTCATTCAATAATAGTATATGTAAAGAATTGGCGCCGAAGTGTTCTTTTATTGTGTAGCCCATGTTTTTAACAAGCATATCTTCTTTTGTTTCATCTCTCAGCATGGTTGAAAATAGTATTAAGTGGTTCAGTTCTGAAATATTTTTGTCCCGTTCCAACACTGCCTCTCTCAATTCGCTTTCCGCTTGTTTTGCCTTTGTAATATCTTCCTGAATGCCGATAAAATTTGAGATTTTTCCGTCAGAGTCTTTTACCGGAGATATTGTGGCAGAAATCCAGTAATTTGTTCCATTTTTTCTTTTGTTGCAAAATTCTCCACGCCATTCCATGCCGGAGCTGATTTTTTCCCATAATTCTTTATACAATTCTTTCGGTGCGGTTTCTGTTTTCAAAATACGCGGATTTTGCCCAACGGCTTCTTTTTGAGAGTATCCTGTAATCTCCGTGAATTTAGGGTTTACATAAACAATTGAACCGTCTATGTCTGTAATAATGATGGCACATGGGTTTTGTTCGACTGCACAGGTTAATTTGTGCGTTTCCAAAGCAAGTTTGTCTGCCATGCAATTAAAACTATCTGATAACACCCCAATTTCATCTTTACGCGGCATGTTAATTCTGTATTTGAGATCCCCTGCCATAAACCTTTCCATCGCATATTTTAAACGCATAATAGGCTGTGAGGTAGAGAAGGAAAAAATAATAACTGCGCAAATAACGATTGATGCGCATAAAAAACTTGCGCTCACGGCAACAATCCCGAATATTTTTATAGGGGCAAAGGCCTCTGCTTTATCAATTTCTGCCAGGAGAAGTAAGTCATATTCATGTAAATATTGAGAGGTTCCAACAACTGCAATACCGCGATAATCCGGATAAATACCGGATGTCCCTTTATTATTTGCAAGAAAATTACGCACAGGAACAGTGTTCATTTTTAAATTAAACGGGACGTCATTTATATATCTTGAATTGGTAATCATCATGCCTTCCCCATTCAGGAGATACACCTCTCCTGTCTTTCCAAACCCTTTGCGGTCAAGCATGATTTCATCCAGGAAACTCAAATGATAGAAAACAATCAAACTTCCTATTTCATTAAGGTTATTCTTTGAGATAACCGGAGCAGAGATAATGATGCCATTGATACCGATAAATGGGATTTTACAGGGGCCTAAAACCCCGGCAGATTCCATTATTTTTGTATTGGTGAATATCGAAAACTCTGATTTGTTTTTTCCTATTAATATCTTGTTTGTCGATGCGATTATGGCGCCTTTTTCGTTCAATAAAGCGATAGCAGCAATGTGAGGGTCAAGAATTCTTTTTTGTGTTGATAAATGCTTGTTTAAATGAATGAGCATATTATGCGAATATGCATTGTTGTGATGCATTCTTTCCAGACTATTTTTAATTAAACCGTCAGAGGAAAAATCTATTGCTCTCATTTTTTTGGCTTCAATTGATGATAATACATGCATTTTTTTTGATTCTGCGACCGCGGTTAACCATTCAATGGTTTTTTCTTTAATCGCCCTTTTTTCATTTAAAAAATAAACCAATGTAATAATTGTGATCGGTATTAAAGATATACAGAGAGAATAGATAAGAAGCTTACTCTTAATAGATAATCCCATGGTTTTATATTGAGCCATAGACATAATGTTTTTAAGAAACGGTACGTAGTAAAAATTTTTGTGAAGAAAGCACTACGTTAATGTTGCGCAACACATGTGCCATTTACTATGCGTTTAAGTACATAATCAAGTCAAATAGACATAACCTATTGTTAATATAACTATTAGAGAATTGTTTTTATTAGTTAAAAATAATGAAAGCGATGCTGTTTAACCAAAATTCTAATTTTTAAGACCCTGAAGTTAGAAATATGGTAACTATTCAGCGTAAACATTACACGACTCCCGGCGGGTTAAGGTTTGAAACCGTTCGGCTGAGCTAACGACGAAGCCTGAACCCATCTGCCTGTGCGTGTCCGCACGCAGACAGGTGAGTTTATGCAGATAATGGGGCCATGTAATGCGGTAAAATTTTAAGCCCAAATCACAAAATCCATAACGAAGCGAGCAGTCAGACCATAGCGCAAGCGAACACGCAGTCTTCGTTACGCTAAAAATACAGTGAAATAGGGACAGCGACTATTCATTGGTTTTGTTTGGTCTTCCCCATGGAAGATCCCTTAACCTTCTTCCAAATAATGTTTCAATTTTTTTCATAAAACTATCATTACCACACGGTCTTCCTGTCATTGAACATCTCTTTATGTTCTCTATGGCTTGTTCTTCCTCTTTTTCCTTTAAATATTCCGACCAATCGTCTATCTCTTTTTCCAGATAACAATCTTGAGACAAGATAGGATTTGCCTCATTATTCACATGACTGCCCGCACTCGACCATTGGTATTTGTGTGGCTTTCTTACTATGCCGGCTCGAACAGGGTTAGTTTCCACATATCTCACTGCCGCATAAAGATGTCTTTCATCAAGGATACAAGAGTAAAATCTTCCCTGCCAGAGGTGTCCTTTCAATTTCCTTTTCTGATTGAAATACTGTGAGTACCTCATATGCAGTGTATTAAATGTGCGTGCAAGTGAATCCTCTTTCTCAGGTACACAAACAAAATGAACATGATTAGTCATAAGACAATATGCCCAAATCTTTAAGGTATATTTTGTACTGTATTCCTGTAGCCATTGAAGATATTGCCTGAAATCTGATTCATCTTCAAAAACGGGCTGTTGATAGTTTCCTCTTTGAGTTACATGATGTGGATAACCGGAGGCTACAGTTCTTGCAATTCGTGGCATAATATAAACATATAAACATTTTACCTTGACTTGCCAATGATAAATAGTCGCTGTCCCTATTATGTGACTATTATGTGAAAAATAGTACAGGGTTTGGGTTGATTGAACTTGTAATTGCCAATTGAAATCCATTTCAGATATTCTTATAATTACATTTTCTAATTTCACTTAAATTTTAAGACGTTATATACAGCACAATTCTATCATTTATCACATTCAAGTAACCTTAGAACAAATCTAGAAAAGCAGTTTTATTATGTCCATAAAAGCCAAGTTACTCATATTTGCACTCAGCATTTCGCTCGTACCCATTTCCATAATTACCACCTTATATTATTTCAATGCCAGAAACACAATCAAGAAACAGACACTGGAGTGGTTGACGGCAGTTGCTGAATCAAAAAAGATCCACATATTGTCCTTTCTGGATGCAAAAAAGAGTCAAGTCATTAACTTCAGTTCTGACGGATATATAAGAAACAACCTTAAAATAATCACGAAAAGAGGATCTCAAGGCCATA
>MHYI01000179.1:0-5481 GCA_001828295.1 Planctomycetes bacterium RBG_16_41_13
GATATCATCGAAATTTCGCTGTGCTAGCGTAGCTCAATGGCGGAGCAGCGGTTTTGTAAACCGCAGGTTGTGGGTTCGAGTCCCACCGCTAGCTTAGTAATTTATTATTTTTTAATAACTAAAAGATTTTATTGTAATTAAAGTTATTGGACGTATAATCTGTGCCAAATGAATTTTGTTTGGAAAAACAGTAAGTTAAGATGTTAGGGAGTAAAAGGGTGGATACCCGAGTGGCCAAAGGGGACAGACTGTAAATCTGTTGGCATAGCCTTCGGAGGTTCGAATCCTCCTCCACCCACCATCATGTTATATTTATGTTTGAAGAAAACTGAAAACAATGCAACTTACCAAGAACAAAAACAGTAAAACAGATCGAGGCCTCTCTGAAACGGAAAACAAACTCGTGCTGTTTGCATTTCTTTCTTCGGTATTGAAATTTTAAATAGTGACGTAGTTTGTATGCTATTTTAAGGTGTAGCAATAGATGATTTCTGGATGACCATCCAAAAGTTAAAGATTATAGTCCGCAAAGTAATCTCGCAATATCCATTTTGAGTTTATACATAGCTTCAATATATTGTCCGAGAACCTATTTATCATTGACGGACAGACTGTTTTTCGTAGTTGTTGGTCAGGAGAAAACTAAAAAGGGGTTAATTAGGAACAGATTGCCATATTGGCTTGATGGCAAAACGTTCGGGGTTTTTTTTGAATAATATTTGGTCTCGCAATTTTCTCATGAAACCATCTTGGTTTTTGATGTCTTTTGAAAAAATGTCATAAATATTGATTTGTTTGCGGGCGTAGCTCAATGGTAGAGCCCTAGCCTTCCAAGCTAGTCATGTGGGTTCGATTCCCATCGCCCGCTTTTGAAAAATTTGTATACAATTTTCTAATTAACGAGTAAGTCTTCTTTTCAACATACGACGTATAATATCGTGTACGTTGCATCGTGAATGCATATTGTAATTCTTCAGCGGCATTCGGTTTAATCTTGCCATGTTTAAGTATGCAAGAGTTTAAAATATAAAAAGTTTTTCTTTTGCGGTATTTTATAATCAAAATATACCATTCCAGACGGAAGTATTTTTGCCGAACAATTTGGATGCGATTAATGTTTTGAGATTGCTTAATTTTAGACTGCTAAGATAATTTGTGGATTCCGACTTATTTTGTTTGACATTTGTATTTTTTTTGTTATATTTGATAAATTCTGGTTTTTTTGAAAAAGCATATGTAGTTAAATATAACGATATCTGTGTATTGTTGGAAAATAAGCAATTGCTGCTGTAGCTCAGTGGTGGAGCACGTCCTTGGTAAGGACGAGGTCATGGGTTCAAATCCCATCAGCAGCTCCAGATAAGGTACAGGCTGTACAGCACGTGCGTTTGTTATACAGTGTATTGAGATCTTTACTAATTTGTGAATATATCTAGTAGGGATTTTTAGAGAAATAAATTTTGGACAATTATATAAGGGTGACAATATTAAGATAAAAGGGGTAACACATGGCTAAAGAAGTATTTCAGCGAACTAAGCCGCATTTAAACGTAGGTACGATAGGACACGTGGATCATGGTAAGACAACGCTGACGTCTGTGATAACGCATGTGTTGTCGAAGCAGGGGTTGGCGAAGGATAGGCCGTTTGATTCAATTGACAAGGCTCCTGAAGAGCGCGAGCGTGGTATAACGATAGCGATATCGCATGTGGAGTATGAGACGAAGAAGAGGCATTACGCGCATGTGGACTGTCCTGGGCATGCAGATTATGTAAAGAATATGATAACAGGTGCGGCGCAGATGGATGGAGCGATATTGGTTGTAAGTGCGCCGGATGGCCCGATGCCGCAGACCCGTGAGCATATATTGTTGTCAAGGCAGGTGGGAGTTCCCAGGATTGTGGTGTTTCTGAATAAGGTGGATATGTTAGAGGATCAGGAGTTGATGGAGCTGGTCGAGATGGAAATAAGGGAGCTGTTGAGTAAATATGATTTTCCGGGGGATGAGATACCGGTGGTAAAGGGTTCTGCGTTGAAAGCGGCTGAGTGTGGGTGTGGAGGTGCGGAATGTGCTAACTGTGGTCCGATATTGAGGTTAATGGATGCGGTGGATACTTATCTTCCTGATCCTGTAAGAGAGATAGACAAGCCGTTTTTGATGTCCGTGGAAGATGTGTTTAGTATAAAAGGGCGTGGGACAGTTGGGACAGGTAGGGTTGAGAAGGGCAAGGTGAAGGTTGGCGACGAGGTAGAGGTTGTTGGGATTAAGACGGAGATAAAGAAGTCGGTGGTTACTGGGGTTGAGATGTTTAACAAGACGTTGGATGAGGGCCAGGCGGGGGATAACCTGGGGTTGTTGCTACGGGGGATAGAGAAGGATGATTTGGAGCGCGGTCAAGTGTTGGCGAAACCTGGCAGTATAACGCCACATACTAAATATGAAGCGGAGGTGTATATATTGACCAAGGAAGAAGGTGGGAGGCATACACCTTTTTTTAATGGATATAGGCCACAGTTTTATTTTAGGACGACGGACGTGACCGGGGTGGTAACTTTGACAGGTGGTGCGGAGATGGTGATGCCTGGGGATAACGTAAAGATCAATGTAGCATTGGTGACGCCGATAGCGATGGATGAGGGGCTGCGGTTTGCAATTCGGGAAGGTGGGAAGACAGTGGGTGCAGGTGTCGTTACAAAAATTGTTGAATAAATTATAATTATTGAGTTGATTTTTTGTAAATATGTGATAATCTAAATGACTTGAGTTTTTTGGAGATTTAGGATTTTTTGGGAGCGTAGAAGTGTTGGATCAGAAAATTAGAATACGAATGGAAGCATACGACAATAGAATATTAGACCAATCGGCGCTGGAAATTGTTGAAACGGCAAAGCGTACCGGTGCAAAAGTGTTTGGTCCTGTTCCCCTGCCGACGCGCATAGAAAGATACACCGTCTTAAGATCTCCACATATTGACAAAAGGTCTAGGGAGCAGTTTGAAATAAGGACTCATAAGAGATTGATTGATATTTTGGAGCCTACGGCGAAAACGATGGATGCGTTGAATCGGATTAACATGCCTGCTGGTATAGAGATTAAGATAAAAGCATAACTTTCATGGAAATTTAATAGCGTAAGGTTTGGTTGAAATGTTAAATAGTTTATTAGGTGAGAAGGTAGGAATGACCCAAATTTATACTGACGAGGGGGTGTTGGTTCCGGTTACGCTGATAAAGACCGGACCTTGTAATGTTTTGCAGATAAAAACGTTGGGAAATGATGGGTATTCTGCTGTGCAACTTGGGTACAAAGATAAAAAAATAAAAAGAGCGAAGAAGCCGGAAATTGGACATGCTGCTAAAGCGTCTTTACTTCCAGGCAGGTTTGTCAAAGAGGTGAAACTGGAGACTGTTGCTGGTGTCAATCTTGGGCAAGCGATCACATTGAATATATTTGAAGATGTCAAAATGGTTGATGTTATAGGTATATCAAAGGGAAAAGGTTTTGCTGGAGTTATGAAAAGGTGGGGTATGAAGGGTGGTCCGCAAACTCATGGGTCTACGAGGCATCGTTCTGTTGGCTCTATTGGTGCAGGGACTGATCCTGGAAGGGTTATTCGTGGGAAAAGGATGCCGGGACAACTTGGTAGAGAGCGTGTTACAATTAAGAATCTTGATGTAGTCAAGGTTGATAAGGAAAAAAACATGCTTTTTGTTAAGGGGGCTGTTCCTGGGCATAAAGGTAGTTATTTAATAATAAAAAAAATTGTATAATTTTAGGGTAAGAGGAAGTATGGAAATAGTAGTATACAATGATGAGGGAAAAAAGATAGAGAATATGCAGGTTCCTGACAGCATATCCAATTCTCCTGTGCGCTATAAACTTTTAAGGGATGTGGTAAAGATGTATGAGGCAAATAAAAGGCAGGGGACGGCTTCAACGAAAACAAGGGCGGAGGTTTCTGGGGGAGGGAAAAAACCGTGGGCACAAAAGCATACGGGTAAGGCGAGGGCTGGAAGTAGTAGGTCTCCTATCTGGAGGGGTGGCGGTGTCGCATTTGGGCCAAAACCAAGGGATTACTCTTATTCTGTTCCGAAAATGGCAAAAAAGCAGGCGCTTTTTTCTGCAATGTCGTCTAAGATTAAAGATAACGAAGTGGTGGTAGTGGATAAATTAGATTTTGCTTCGCCGAAAACAAAACAGATGGTTTCGTTACTAAAATCTTTTGATATGGTAGGAATAAGTAGTTTGATTGTGATATCAAAAGCCACTGAACCTCTTTTGAAATCTACGAGAAATATCCCTTGTGTAAGAATGATGGAGTGTCATGATTTAAATGCATATGAGATTCTTAAGCCAAAGAAAATATTAATAACCAAACAAGCCTTGAGTAGTTTGGGTTAGGTAGGGGTACTAAATTATATGGACAAATACGATGTTATTAAGGGGCCGCTAAGAACTGAAAAGAGCGTTTCAGATGGTGAGAAAACGAATTCCTATCATTTCGAGGTAGATTTAAAAGCGAATAAAATTCAAATAAAAAATGCTATCGAGGACATTTTTAGTGTTAAAGTAAACAGTGTAAGGACCTTGATAAAAAAGAGCAAGAAAAGAAGAGTTAAATTTATAATGGGTAAAACAAAAGAATTAAAAAAGGCTATTGTAGCTTTAAAAGAAGGGCATACAATTGATTTCGGCTATTAAAGTTTTAACTTTGAGGTAAAAAGTTATTATGGGTATTATATATTACAAACCCGTAACTCCGGGAAGAAGATTTGCAAGTGTTTCAGATTTTTCAGAAATAACGAAAACAAAGCCGGAAAGATCGTTAATTCGGCCTCTTAAAAAAACTGGCGGTAGAAATTCTGAAGGAAAAATTACGGCTGGGAATGTAGGAGGAGGCAGTAAGCGACAATATAGAAATATTGATTTTAAGCGGAGAAAGGATGATATTCCCGCAAAGGTTGCTAGTATTGAGTATGATCCTAATAGATCCGCTCGTATTGCTTTACTTAATTATGTCGATGGTGAAAAAAGATATATTTTGGCTCCCGAGAAATTGAAGGTTGGCCAGTTTGTTAAATCGGGTGAAAAGGTAGATCCTGACATTGGCAATACTATGCCTCTTAATAATATACCGTTGGGTATGGATCTGCACAATATTGAGTTGCGTGCGGGGCAAGGAGGTAAGATAGTTCGGTCTGCAGGTAGTGTTGCAAGATTGCTGGCAAAAGAAGGCGGATATGCTCACATAACACTCCCCTCTGGTGAAGTTCGGAAAGTCCACGGTAGTTGCAGGGCTACAATTGGACAACTGGGGAATACAGATCATAGTAATATACGTTTAGGAAAAGCAGGGAGAAATAGATGGAAAGGGAGAAGACCTCACGTAAGAGGAGTGGCAAAAAATCCCGTAGCACACCCGATGGGAGGTGGTGAAGGCAGAAGTGGCGGCGGTAGGCACCCTTGCTCAAAGACTGGC
>MHYI01000179.1:5519-13715 GCA_001828295.1 Planctomycetes bacterium RBG_16_41_13
TGTAAGTAGTAGATTTATAATTAGAAGAAGGAGAGTTGGGGCTAGAGGTAATTTGTAAATTTTGAAAGATATTAGGAGATTTGATGAGTCGCTCTATAAAAAAAGGACCATATGTTGATAAGAAGTTGTTAGAAAAGGTAATGAAGCAAAAGGAATCGGGTGTGCATGAATCGTTACGTACCTGGGCAAGAAGCTGCACTATAATACCTGAATTTGTGTCACACACCTTTATGATTCACAATGGTAAAGTATTTAATAAGCTATTTGTTACCGATGATATGGTAGGACATAAGTTAGGTGAGTTTTCTCTTACCAGAACTTTTCGGTCTCATGGTGGCAAAAAGAAATAGTAGGCAGTGCCTAAGCCAATGTTGATATAAAGCTTTGCAAGAAATTAAATTTTGTATCGAAAGGTAGCGGTTGATGGATTACAGATCATGTCATAGGTATGCAAAAATCTCACCAAGAAAGGCACGTTATGTTATTGATCTTATTAGAGGCAAATCAGTTAATGACGCTTTGAGAACATTGAGACTGACGCATAAGCGTGCCTCTTATATGATAGATAAAGTCATCAGGGCGGCGTTAGCTGCCGCAAACGAGAATGTCTCTGCGGATGTAGAAACGTTGTATGTTAAACATGCCTTAGTTGATGGTGGTCCAAGCAGGAAGTGGTTTCGTCCAAGGCCTCGGGGGATGTCCTCGAGAATTTTAAAACGTACAAGTCATATTACAGTCGTTTTGGCTGAAAAGGCTAAAAGATAAAAAGATAAGGAGAAGAAATGGGACAGAAGGTTTGTCCAATTGGTTTTCGGCTGGGAATAACACAAGGGTGGAAATCCGTCTGGTATGCAGACAAGAAATCTTTTGGATCTTTGCTTATTGAGGATTTCAAGATACGCAAGCTAATCAAAAAAAATTACAGTTTTGGCGGGATACCATTTGTTGAAATCGAGAGAACCCGGCAAGAGGCTAAGATAACTCTTCATACAGCGCGTCCTGGACTAATAATTGGCAGGAAGGGTGCGGAAGTCGATAAGCTTAAAGATGAAATACAAAAATATATTGGACGTGTTGTTGTTGTAAAGATAAAAGAAATAACTAAACCCGAAACTTATGCGCAGCTAGTAAGCGAAAATGTGGCAGAGCAATTGGAAAGACGCGCTTCTTTTAGAAGGGCTATGAAAAAAGCGATGGAGGCATCACTTAATGCAGGTGTTAAAGGTATGAGGATTCAGGTTTCGGGAAGGCTAGGTGGCGCAGAGATTGCCAGGACAGAGAAGATTACTCACGGAAGTGTTCCGTTACACACCCTTCGTGCGGATATAGATTATGGTTTTGCTGAGGCTAAAACCACTTACGGTGTAATTGGCGTTAAGGTATGGTTATATAAAGGTCTTACAAGTTCAAAGGGGGAGGATGCAAATGAGGTTAATGCCTAAGAGGGTTAAGTTTAGGAAATCTCAACGTGGAAAAATTAAAGGAAATGCCACACGAGGAAACGCTGTATCTTTTGGAGAATTTGGCTTACAAACTTTGGAACCTGGGTGGATTACGGCTCAACAAATCGAAGCAGGAAGAATTTCTGCCGCACATAGTATGTCAAAGGAAAGCAAGCTTACGATAAGGATATTTCCTCATAAGTCAGTGACGTCAACACCAATTGAAACTCGTATGGGTAAAGGTAAGGGTGAACCAGAGTTTTGGGTTGCTGTTGTGAGACCTGGAACAATTTTGTATGAGATAGGTGGTATAAATGAAGAAGGGGCTCGTGAAACTTTTTGTAGAATAGCGCATAAAATGCCTGTAAAAGTAAGGCTTGTGCGAAGGAGACGTACGTTTTGAAAATTACTGAGATAAGAGTTAAATCGCATCAGGAAATTGCAGAAGAAGCAGAATCAACAAGAAGAGAGCTTTTGAATCTCAAATTTCAATGGCAATCGGGGGAAACTGGTAATACTTCCCAGAGAAAATTTATCAAAAAGAAAATTGCCCGATTAAAAACTGTGTTGCGAGAAATTGATTTGGGAATTAATAAAAATCTAGTTTCAGGAGGGTAGTTATAAAAATGCAAACCGTAACTGAAAAAAGAGGTAGGCGGAGAAAGTATATTGGGAATGTCATAAAGACAAAAATGAACAAGACGATAACTGTTGAAATAATGCGCCTTGTAAAGCATCCCAAGTATGGAAAATACATAAAAAAATCTACTGTTTACAAAGCTCATGATGAAGAAAAAAGTGCAAAAGTCGGGGACAAGGTAGAGATAGCTGAATGTCGACCCATTAGTAAAACAAAATTTACAAGATTTATTCGTATTGTTGAGAAGGCAAAAGATTGATCATTAGCTGGGGTGTGTTGAGATGATAATGGAACAAACTAGTTTAGACGTCGCGGACAACAGCGGGGCGAAAAAGGCAAAATGCATAAAAGTACTCGGTGGTTCTCGGCGGAAATATGCAACGGTAGGCGATGTAATCGTAGTAGCTGTAAAAAAATCTATTCATGGTGGGGTGGTTAAAAAAGGCGACGTTTGCAAAGGCGTTATCGTTAGAACGCGTAATAATGTACGCCGTGAAGATGGTTCCTATTTGAAATTTGATAAGAACGCAATTGTTATAATCGACAATGATGGTAATCCAAGAGGGACTAGAATATTTGGTGCAGTGGCAAGAGAATTAAGGCAAAAAAACTTTATGAAAATAATTTCTTTAGCTGCAGAAGTAGTTTAATTAGTTGAGAATGAGGTTTTAGAGAAGGAAAGCAGTGTTTATATGCATATTCGCAAGAATGATTTAGTGGCAGTAGTTGCTGGAAATGAGGCGGGAAAAACGGGGAAAATCATGAAGGTAATACCTGGAAAAAATCGTGTGGTAATAAAAGGGGTAAAGGTAATATATAAGCATGTTAAACCCAGTCAGAAAAATCCCCAAGGCGGCAGGATTCAGAAAGAGACTTCGATATCCGCCGCAAATGTTTTGCCAGTTTGCCAGAATAGAAGTTGCAAGAAGAATGGATTAGGGGTAAGAATAAAAAAGAAGGTTTTGGAAAATGGCGCTAAATTGCGTACGTGTGTTTATTGTGGTGTAGAAATATCATCAGATGAATGATAGTTTGGGATTAATTATGGTAAGGTTATTAAAAAAATATAAAGAAGAAACCGTTCCTTATTTAATAGAGAAGTTTTCATTAAGAAACAAGTATTCAGTACCCAAAATACAAAAAGTAGTAATCAATATGGGTGTTGGAAAGGCAATTGACAATAAGAATTTTCTTGAAGAAGCTATAGGGCATCTGACAACAATAAGTGGACAAAAGCCGGCTGTTACTGTCGCAAGAAAATCAGTTGCTGGTTTTAAATTAAGAGAAGGCCAGGCGATTGGTTGTAAAGTTACCCTGCGTGGGAAAAGAATGTTTGAATTTATTGATCGTTTTATCAGCATCGTTTTACCGCGAATAAAAGATTTTCGTGGAATATCTGTGAAATCTTTTGATGGAAGAGGAAATTATACATTAGGTCTCACAGAACAGACAGTTTTTCCTGAAGTGAATATTGACAAAATTACAACTATACAGGGTATGGATGTTACATTCGTTATTAGTGGTAAGTCAGATGAATATTCTCATGAATTGCTAAAGTCATTGGGAATGCCTTTTAGGTCTGAATAAGGAGTTTTAAATGGCAAGGAAGTGTTTGATAGAAAAAGCGAATAGGGATCCTAAATATAAAACTAGAAAATATAATAGGTGTAAATTATGCGGGAGAAGACGAGCCTATTATCGTAAGTTTCAGATATGCAGGATATGTTTCAGGATGCTATCGTTAAAAGGTGAGATACCTGGGGTTAAAAAAGCAAGTTGGTAAAATTAAAATTGATTTATTGAAAAGGGATAAAATATGTGCATGACAGATCCAATTTCAGACATGCTTACACGAATAAGAAATGCTAATATGATTCGTAGAGATAGCGTTGATATTCCTGCTTCTAAAATTAAGCAGGCGATATTAAAGATTATGAAAAATGAGGGTTATATTGAAGAATATAAAGAAATTCCTGATAATAAACAAGGGATCATCAGGGTTTATTTAAAATATGGAGCGTTGAAGCAGAAGGTTATTAACACGCTCGTAAGAGAGAGTAAGTCAAGCAGAAGGGTTTACAAAAGTGCCAATGATGTAGGAAAGGTTTGCGGAGGTTTCGGGTCTGCGATATATTCAACATCAAAAGGGATATTGTGCGACAAGGAGTGTCGAAGGTTAAAAGTTGGCGGTGAACTTATTTGTACAGTGTCCTAATAGGTTTTTTTATTTAAGGGGTTAGGATGTCAAGAATAGGGAAGCAACCTGTTAAGGTTCCGAGTGATGTAAAAGTAGCAATAAATAATAAAGCTATTGAGATAAAAGGGCCTAAGGGTACCTTAAATTTAAATGTTCATCCGAGCATTGATGTTGAATACGCACTGGGTAGTCAACAGATTATTGTGAAAAGAAGCTCGAATGAAAAGCGATTTAAAGCATTGCACGGTTTAACTAGGGCATTGCTCGCAAATATGATGATAGGTATTGTGCGTGGGTTTTCTAAAGATATTGAGATTGTGGGATTAGGATATAATGCTAAAATACAAGGCAGTGCGCTAATTTTATCGTTGGGTTTTTCTCATCCTGTACATATGGAGATACCAAAAGATATTAAAGTTGAGGTTAAAAATCCAACAAACCCCGCTAAATTAACGATTTCTGGTACTGACAAACAATTGGTAGGTCAGTTTTCTGCAATGATAAAAGCTAAAAAGCCTTCTGAGCCTTATAAGGGCATGGGTGTGAAGTATGCCGGAGAAGTTATAAGAAGAAAAGCTGGTAAGGCTATGTCTTCCGGTGGGTAATATTTTGGTTAAGGGTATAGATTATGGATCCAATTAAAGAAAAAAGAAGAAAAAGAGCTAGACGACATAAAAGAATTAGAAAGAAAGTGATAGGCAGTTGCGAAAGACCACGTTTAAGTGTTTATCGAAGTCTGAAGAATATTTATTGTCAGATTATTGATGATAATGAGGGGAAGACACTAGTTGCAATTTCTACTTTAACGCCAGATGTTAGAGCAAGTATCGGATATGGTGGCAACATAAAGGCTGCAGAGATTGTTGGTGAAAAATTGGCGGAAGAGGCTATAAAAAAAGGTATTACAAAAGTAGTTTTCGATAAAGGTGGATATGCTTATCATGGAAGGATTAAAGCTTTGGCAGAAAGTGCCAGAAAGAATAGTTTAAATTTTTAATTATTTGATAAGTCGAACAAGGAGATACAGTTGGCGCAACCAGAACAACCGATTAATCTAGAAGAAACAGTTGTAAAAATTAACCGATGTACGACTGTAACCAAGGGTGGAAAGTCGATGAGCTTTAGTTCTCTTGTTGTTGTTGGAAATAAGGCAGGGAGTGTCGGTATCGGCTTTGGAAAAGCGCGTGAGGTACCAAATGCGGTAAATAAGGCCGTCAAGGAAGCGAAAAAACAGCTATTTAAAATAAATTTAAAGGGCGACACGATACCACACGAGATAATGGGACGTTACAAGGCTGCCAGAGTATTCATGAAACCCGCTTCACCAGGTACAGGTATTAAAGCTGGTGCGCCTGCAAGGGCAGTTTTGGAATATGTTGGGGTCAGAAATATCTTGACTAAATGTTATGGCAAAAGGAATCCACTTAATGTTGTTAAGGCGACATTAAACGGTTTGAGAGCCCTAAAAACAAAAGAAGAAGTTGAAGAATTACGGGGAGTAAGGATAGAATGAATCTTTTTGATTTAAATGCGGTACCAATAAAGAGGAAACGTAAGAAAAGGGTAGGGCGAGGAATTGGTTCTGGTTGGGGAAAAACTGCAGGTCGCGGAGCAAAAGGAGCTTCTTCGAGATCTGGCTTCAGCATGAAAAAATTGTTTGAGGGTGGACAAACACCTCTTTTCCGCCGATTACCAAAACGTGGATTCAACAACATATTTAAAAAAGAATATAACATTGTAAATTTAAAGGACATTGCACATTTTGGCAGTGGTGATATAGTAACGATTGCTATACTGAAGGAATCTGGGATAATTAAAAAAATAGGTGCAGGAGTAAAGGTGTTGGGAGAGGGCGAGTTGAAAAATTCAATTACGGTTGAAGCGCACAAATTTAGTAAAGTCGCAATGGAAAAAATTAAAGCAGCAGGCGGAGAGGCTAAAATAATTTCATGATTGAACAATTTGGAAATGTTTTTCGCATACCTGAGTTAAGGAAAAAAGTTTTAATCACACTTGGTTTAATAGCATTGTGTCGTGTAGGCGTTTATTTACCCATACCAGGAATCGATACCACTGTATTAAAGTCGTATTTTAATCAGTTTTCACAGTCCGGAATTGGACAATTATTAGGAATGGTAGACATGTTTGCAGGCGGTGCCATGTCTTCCGGCGCTATTTTTGGACTGGGAGTGATGCCTTACATCAGCGCGTCTATCATTTTTCAGTTGTTAGTTGGTGTGGTTCCTTACTTAGAAAGACTACAGAAAGAGGGTGAGGTAGGCAGGAAGAAAATTAATCAATATACGCGGATTGCAACCGTAGGTTTGTGTCTTTTCCAAGCTTTTGTGATGACGAGAACTCTTTATACCGTTGAATTTAATGGAGTCCCAGTTATACCTGTATATTTGCAGGGCGTTAGTTTTCAGTTAATGGCGGCAATTTTGCTAACTACAGGTACTATGATTTTGATGTGGATTGGGGAACAGATAGAAGAGCACGGGATAGGGAGTGGTATATCGATTGTTATTATGGTTGGTATTATTGAACGGTTGCCATGGGCTTTTAACCAGATAGTACAAAACTTTACATTTTCTGTAGCTCCGGCAGAACATCAGATAGGAATCGTTAAACTTTTAATATTATTGGGTATGTTTTTCGCCATCATAGGCGGTGTTGTCTATATTACGCAAGGGCAAAGGCGTATTCCTATACAACAGGCGAAGCATACGCGTGGCAGGAGGGTCTATGGTGGACAAAGACACTTCTTGCCTCTCAGAGTGAATCAGGCTGGCGTGATGCCGATAATATTTGCTCAATCATTGCTGATTTTCCCTGCAGCTATCATGCAAGGTATACAGATACGGTTTGAACCTGGGAGCGTTGGTTATTGGATAACTTCACGCTTATCGGGTATTTTACAAGAAGGTGTTTTATACGTTATGTTGTATATTTTGCTAATTACTTTTTTCTGTTATTTTTGGACGGCTATTCAATTTAACCCAAGAGAAATGTCCAATAATATGAAAGATTACGGCAGCTTTATTCCCGGGATTAGGCCAGGGCATAGAACTGCAGAATATCTCGAGAGCATTATGGGCAAGATAACACTTGCGGGTGCCGCTTTTTTATCTTTAATTGCTATTCTTCCGAAGTTGGTAGCAGGCGGCTTTGAACTTAACAGAGCTATTGCTGGCTTTTATGGAGGCACTGGATTACTGATAATTGTTGGTGTTGCATTGGATATGGTGCAGAGAATCGAATCACATATGATAATGAGGCAATATAGTGGCTTTCTTAGCGGTGGCACACGAATTAGAGGTAGGATGGGATGAGGATCGTATTTCTAGGTCCTCCAGGTGCAGGTAAAGGAACTCAAGCGGAAACAATTAGTAAGATTGAGAATATTCCTCATATTTCTTCTGGGAATTTATTACGCGAAGCTATAGAGGCCGGAACTGAAACAGGTGTGAAGGCTCGTTTCTACATAGAGAAAGGCACATTAGTACCAGATCAAGTTGTTGTGGGAATTGTTGTAGATAGAATTTTAAAGAATGATTGTGGAAATGGTTTTGTTTTGGATGGTTTTCCAAGGACACTTTCTCAAGCAAAAGTACTTGACGAGATGTTAAAAACACTTGGAGATAGTCTTGATATTGTTTTTTATTTTATAGTCTCTGAACAGACGGTTATTGATAGATTGTCTGGTAGGATGATTTGTAGTGCGTGCGGTGCGAATTATCACATAAAATTAGTGCCGCCTCTAAAAGATGGAATTTGTGATAAGTGCAGTGGGAAATTACTTCAAAGGGCTGATGATAAACCAGAAACAATTATAGAAAGACTTAAAGTCTATCGTGAACAAACGGCAGGTCTAGTTGAATATTATAAGAAAAATAAGATATTAAGGGAAATAATTA
>MHYI01000179.1:13899-20008 GCA_001828295.1 Planctomycetes bacterium RBG_16_41_13
ACTAAAAAAGGGGTAACAACAGATTATTTAAATGAAGAAATTGAGAAATTCATTATAAGCAAGGATGCAATACCTGTTTTTAAAGGCTATAGAGGGTTCCCTAAGAGTATATGTACTTCAATAAATGAAGAAGTTGTTCATGGTATACCTAGTCAAAGAAGATTAGACGAAGGTGATATTTTAAGCATTGATGTTGGTGTCCGTTATCGCAAATATGTTGCAGATGCTGCATTGACAATACCCGTTGGAATTATCTCTGAGGAAGCAGAAAGACTTTTAGGTGTTTGTGAAAAATCACTATATTTGGCCATAAGTGTGATCAAGTCACACGAAAAGTTGTCAGTGATTTCGCGAACAATACAAGAGTTTGTAGAGGAAAACGGTTATTCAGTTGTAAGAGACTATACTGGTCACGGCATTGGCAGGAGCATGCATGAAGATCCACAAGTACCTAATTTTGTTAGTAAGTCGCTTTTAGAATCTGATGAAATATTAATGCCTGGCGTGACTATTGCAATAGAGCCTATGATTTGTGTAGGAAAACCTGATACGAAGGTATTGAATAATAGGTGGGTCGTTGTGACAAAAGATGGGGAATTATCAGCCCATTTTGAACATACGGTGGTAGTTACGGAGAATGGGGCTGAAATTCTAACGCTATAAAAATTTTTTAATTTATATAATATGGCAAAAGAAGAACCAATTCGTGTGGAAGCTGTTGTAAAGGAGTCTCTTCCCAATGCAATGTTTAGGGTAGAGTTGCAAAATGGTCATAAGATTCTTGCGCATGTTTCTGGTAAAATGCGCATGCACTTTATTAAAATATTGCCTGGTGATAAAGTGACTGTTGAGATGTCTCCATATGATCTTGATAAAGGTAGGATAATTTATAGGCAAGTTTGAATGAGTATGTATATTTTAGTTATTATTTAGAGAATGCCACCATGAAAGTTAGAACTTCGGTGAAGAGAATTTGCGAAAACTGTAAAATAATAAGAAGAAAAAATGTAGTTCGTGTAATTTGTTCGAATCCTCGGCACAAGCAGAGGCAAGGATAGTTTTGTGATTTCTAGAAAGGAATCTATTAATGCCTAGAATTGCAGGTACAGATATTCCCGCAGATAAAAGAATAGTTGTTGCGTTAACGTATTTTTACGGTATTGGGAGTGCTTTATCTAAGAAAATATTAAAAGAACTTAACATAGATGAAAGTGTGCGCGCTAAGGACATTCATGAAGACCAGCTTAGTATTTTAGGTGCTCACATCGCGAAAAATTATAACGTAGAAGGACAATTACGTAGACAAGAATTGCAGAATATTTCACGTTTAAGAAGCATAAGTTGTTACCGTGGAATGCGCCATCGAATGGGATTGCCGGTGAGAGGTCAAAGGACAAAAACAAACGCTCGAACTCGAAAGGGGCGAAAGAAAACTGTAGCGGGCAAAAAAGGAGTTAAAGAAATGAGGTAAACCTTTTGCATTCTAGACAAATTAATAAATTTTTAATACGTGATTAAGAATCTTAAAAGGTTAAGATGGAAAAAAAAGAAATAATTGCAGCATTAATGAAAGCCAATGTAAATTTTTTAAATGCTCTCGAATTGAATATAAATGTTTCAATTAGCAGAGAAAACAAGAAGTTTTATGAAGTCGTAGGATTCTGTGAACAAGTTATAACAATAATTGAAACCTTCTATAAAGAAAAAAAGGAAATTGTATTTCTTGATTGTTCCTGTGGTAAATCTTATTTGTCGTTTGTCTTAAATTATGTACTTTCAAATGCCTTTGCTTTAAATACATATTTCTATGCGGTCGATAAGAATCCGGCAATAATAGAAAAATGCGAGAGGATCAATCGTCTTCTCGGATTTAAAAATATGTGTTTTATAAATACTAAAACAATTGATGTTATGCCCGAAAAATCTGTCGATTTTGTTATTGCACTTCATGCTTGTGATGTCGCTACGGATGAGACTATTGCAAAAGCAATTAAAATAAAATCTAGACATATTCTGGTAGTGCCCTGTTGTGAAAATAATATTAGGAATCGGCTTAAAGAAGGGCATCCGTTGGTGGATATAACGGATTTTGGCCTATTGAGATATCGGTTTGCTAGTATCCTTACTGAAGCATTAAGAGCACAGTTTTTAGCTGGAGCAGGTTACAGTGTTAAGCTCGTTGAGATCGTATCTCCAAAATATACGCCAAAAAACCTGATGATCATAGCGAAAAGAAAAAAAAGAAATAGAAAATACAATATGAATAAGTTTCAGAAATTAGATGAGATGTTTAATACTGACTTTGTGTTACAAAGTTTTTTTGCCGAGACGGGTTCAAGTCGAAGTGAATGTTATAAGGCAATATGTGGGTGATACAATTATTGTAATAGTTAATATGTTCGCTAAAAATATGATAGTTTTTAAAAGAAATGTTTGTATGACGTAATAAGCTGTAATTAAAGTTAAAAAAAGTGTTACTATGTTTTTTGTGTATTAAACACAATAACCAAGATGATTTTGATTGATGAGGTGAAATATGTCTAAAACTAGCAAAAAAATTAGGCGCAACGTTACAAGAGCTATCGCAAATATTAAAGCTACATTTAATAATACTTATGTGACAATAGCAGATGTTAATGGTGAGACAATTTGCTGGGCAAGTGCTGGTACCGCAGGTTATAAAGGATCACGTAAAAGCACTCCTTTTGCAGCTCAAAAAGCAGCGACAAGTGCTGCTGAAAAGGCACAGAAGTATGGAATACAAGAAATAGAAATAAGAGTTAAAGGGCCTGGGCCTGGCAGAGAATCAGCTATCACGGCTCTTCAAGCAGCGGGATTGAGTGTAAAAGCGATAGAAGATGTTACGCCTCTTCCACATAATGGTTGCAGACCCCGTAAAAAGCGCAGGGTGTAAAATAAATACAAATGTAGTTCTGGA
This sequence comes from Planctomycetes bacterium RBG_16_41_13, assembly GCA_001828295.1. Next base: position 16,838 of record MHYI01000179.1, read on the forward strand.
AAGGAAAGATATGGCGAGATATGTAGGACCACAATGTAGGTTGTGTCGAAGAGAAGGTGAAAAACTGTTTTTGAAAGGATTCCGTTGCGAAACGGCTAAGTGTGCGATAATAAAGCGGAAATATCCTCCGGGACAAATTTCATGGGGAAGAGGAAAACTTTCGAAGTATGGTATTCAGTTCCGGGAAAAACAAAAAGTGAAACGTTTTTATGGTATTTTAGAAAGACAGTTCCGGAATTGCTTTAGAAAAGCGGAAAAACAAAAAGGGAATACTGGTGATAATCTATTAGTAATGCTGGAACGAAGGTTGGATAATGTTGTACATTTGCTTACATTTGCGCATTCAAGGAAAAGTGCCAGACAGCTTATTTTACATGGCAATGTAACGGTCAATGATAAAAAAGTTGATATCGCCTCTTTTTTAGTAAAAGTTGGTGATGTGATAAGGCCTAAAAATAGCGAGAGAAGTCGGAAGCTTGTTCAGGATAACGCGGAAGCTTTAAAATCCAGAAAAATACCCTCTTGGTTAGAATTCCGGCAGGATGCATTGGAAGGTGCGGTGACACAACTTCCAAATAGGGATGATATTTCTGTTTCCGTGCAGGAACAGTTAATAATCGAACTTTGCTCAAAATAATTTTTTTAGCCGGAACATTCCACAATGATAAGAGTTATCATTTTAGTCATCAATTGAATTTGTAACCCCGCAAACATTCGTAAGAAAATTACTTGCGTCAAATTTATTTTTATAAATTCCCTTATAAACAGATTAGGGAGGAAAATATGCGAATAAGGTGGAGAGGTCTTGAACTACCAGTACGAGTAGATGTTGAAAATGAAACTTTGACCGACAGGTATGGTAAGTTCATAGCAGCCCCTTTCGAACGTGGTTTTGGTCACACAATAGGAAATAGTCTACGGAGAATTTTATTGTCTTCTTTAGAAGGTAGCGCTGTTGTTTCAGTTAAAATTGAAGGGGTGGCGCATGAATTTACCAATGTACCAGGTGTAATAGAAGATGTTGCTGATATTATACTGAATATCAAAAATTTGGTTGTCAAAATGCATTCTGATCAGCCGAAGATTATAAAAATTGAGGCTAGTAAAAAAGGTAAAGTTACCGGCAAAGATATTATTACTGACGAAAGCGTGGAAGTTGTTAATGATGATTTACATATAGCAACACTTTCAGAGGATGTGGCTTTTAATGTTGAAATGGAAGTGAGAAAAGGTCGCGGATATGTAACTGCTGATGAAAATGAATCTGAGGATCAAGAGATTGGTTTGATATCTGTAGATTCTTTTTTTTCTCCTGTCAGAAATGTACGGTATGTCACTGAGGAAACACGTGTTGGAAGACGAACAAATTATGACAGACTTATTTTAGAGATTTGGACGAATGGTACTGTTACTCCCGAGATGGCTTTGGTTGAAGCCGCAATGATTACTAGAAAGCATTTAAATCCGTTTATACAATACTTCGAAATAGGCAGAGAATTACAACAAATCGAAAAAAATATGAGTGCTGAGTGTATATCTGACATGTCTGCTGAAGAATTTAACAGGACTTTGAGTATGCCGATTGCGGAATTAGATTTATCGGTGCGAGCTTCTAATTGTTTAGAGACGGCTAATATTGTAACGGTAGGTGATCTTGTTGTTAAAACAGAGGACGATCTTTTACAAATAAAGAATTTTGGGAAAACCACGATGAAGGAATTAAAGAAAAAACTAAGTCCGTTAAATTTAGCTATTGGGATGCCAGTGGAAATAAAACGAATGGAAAAGGGAAAAGGATGATACAATGAGACATGGAAAGAGAGGCAGGCATTTATCGAGAACTTCCGCTCACAGAAAGGCATTGAGGCAGAATATCGCAAATAGCCTTTTTACTCACGGAAGAATAGTTACAACTGTTGAAAAAGCAAAGGAGACAAGATCTTTTGTTGAAAAGATAATCACCATAGCTAAAAAAGGATTGGACAAAAAAGAGAGCGACAGGCCAGGTTATGTACATTGTTATCGCCAAGTTCTTTCTCGATTAAAGAATGTTGATATTGTAAAAAAGATTTTTGGAGAAGGAGATTGGCGCGAGAGCGAGGGTATTGCAAAAAGATTTATAGACAGGAACGGTGGATATACACGTATATTGAAATTGTCAGGTACACGCTTAGGAGTTCTTTCTGGTAGCAGTGTTGGTAAGATACCAGAGCTTGAATATTCTATGGGTGGAATACGTAGAAAATTAAGGTTGTTAGGAAGAAGGCTTAATGATAATGCATCTCTTGCTATTTTTGAATTGGTAGGAACTGAAACAGATGTAAAATACTCAGAAGAGATTCAGCCCAAAGTTGCCTCATCTTCGCTTAAAAGCCTCTGATTTTTTCTGATATGCTTTTGTTTATGAGGGTAGAAAGCACAATACCAGGAGAGATTTTTTCCAGGAAGCGTTTTGTCCTTGCTTCAAATTCACCGCAAAGGATCAAATTGTTAAAATTGGCGAGGTTGTCTTTCGATGTAGTACCTCATGGAGTCGACGAAAGCCTTTATAACAAACGATTACCGCCGGGCGTACTTGTTCAATATCTAGCATCGTTAAAGGCAGGTAGTGTCGCTAAAGGGCAGAAAGATGTATTTATCATCGGGGCAGATACGGTTGTTTTGCATAACAATAAGATTTATGGCAAACCAAAAGATGAAGATGATGCACGAAGAATGCTTTTTTTATTAAATAATTCGGTTCATGAGGTATTTTCCGGACTTTGTATTAAAGAAATGCCGTCTGAAAAGGAATCTGTAGGTGTTGCACTCACCAAAATAAAAATGAAGAATGTTTCGGTATATGAACTTGAAAGTTACGTGCAATCAGGAGAGCCAATGGGAAAGGCCGGTGCTTATGCTATCCAGGGAGCAGGTAGAAGGTTTATTGATAGAATAGATGGAAGTTATTCAAATGTTGTCGGGTTACCGCTAGAGTTATTGCATAAAATGCTTAATGATTTATAAATAATGAATATTCCTAGAAATTTTAGCTGGCTCTTAAAAGGTGAAATTGCTGGTATGGCTAGGCCTATATCTGTAGTATCTGATTTTGAATTTCTTCGGGAAAATGGTATTGATGTTATAGTTACTTTGTCAGAGTGGCCACTTCATAAAATATTATTAGAGGAA
>MHYI01000180.1:0-5232 GCA_001828295.1 Planctomycetes bacterium RBG_16_41_13
CATACGGACAATATATACCTTTTACGATTTACGATTTACGATTTTTTAATCTGTGTAATCTGTGTAATCTGTGGTTTCTCTTTTATTAAAACACAAGACTTTCTTTAAAAATAGTTATCCAGCCTTCAATCGAACACCTAAACCTTCTCTTTCCGGCAAGGATAACCGTCCTTTCTCAAAATGTACTCCTTCATACGGATCATTTGAAACGAGCAGGTTTCCATCTAGATCAATATAGTCTGCCAACGACATTAAATGGGCTGCCGCGGTAATAGACACAGAACTCTCTATATTGCAGCCTATCATAACTTTGAGTCCATGGGCCCTTGCGGTATGAATCATACGCAGCGCTTCCCGAATGCCGCCGCATTTCATCAGCTTTATATTAATTCCATCTACAACACCCGCCAATCGCGGTATGTCTTTTGAATCTACCACTTCTTCGTCGGCAAAAATGGGAATTTTTACTTTATTTTTAATATATGCCAGTGTCTCAAAATCGCCAACAGGAAATGGCTGTTCCACCAGTTCAACTCCAAGTTCTTCCATACGATGCAATCTTTTGATCGCCCCTTCTTTGTTCCATCCTGTATTTGCATCCACACGAAAAACCGCCCGGCTTATTTTACGCAGCTCTTCAAGGATTTCTATATCATTATCACAGCCAACTTTTATTTTCAAGACGGGAAGGTCCTTCACCTCTTCAATCTTTTCACACATCTTTTCCATCGTGTCCATGCCTATTGTAAAGGATGTAGCCATTGTGTGATGAGGGTTTAACCCTAATAATGCGGAGAGAGTTATTTTAAGTGTTTTACTTACAAGATCATGGAGGGCAATGTCAATTGCAGCGCGTGCCGCTGCATTCGCTGGAAAATGTTTTTTTAACTGATTGGTAATATCTTCAATATGAAAAATGTCGCTGTTTTTCAATAAGCCGGCGAATTGGCGAAACGCTTCCATAACACTTGTTGAATCCTCTTTAAAAAAAAGAGACGGAGCCGCTTCCCCAATGCCCGAAACGCCGCCTTCTTCTGTTAAAGAAACAATGACGTTGCTCTGGGTGTCTTTTGCTCCCCTTGAAATCCTGAATGTGTGTTTTAGTTCCAGGTCTAACGGCTGAAAAGAAATGTTCATGTTCATGGTAAGAGGGGCTGAATGACCTCTAAAAATTTGTCAACGCCAAATCTAATGGGGTCGGTAGCCGGCAGTTTTATTTCCCTTTCTGTTTTTTCTATTTCCCGCAATGCTTCTTCATCAGACATACCATAGCAATTAAGCGATATACCGAGTACCTTGCAGGATTGAAACGGTTGCACCAGTTTTTCGTAAAGTTCAATGATGTGCTGAATAGGTAAAATAGGAAAATTTTCAAAATGACGCAGTGTTTTGCGGGTTGGCTGATGACACATAATAATACCCTGCGGAAGCGCACCATGCAGCAAACCTACATTTACACCGGAATATGCAGGATGTATTACCGCGCCTTGTCCTTCAATGCACAAGAGATTGTATTGCGCGCGGTCAAGAATGAGTTTTTCTGATGCGCCGGAGATGAAATCAGACAGGACATGATCTATGGCGATTCCGCTTCCTTCAATAAGAATACCTGTTTGTCCGGTTGCGACAAAACAGGCGTCAATACCCCGTTTTTTTGCGGCATTTGTAATCTCTATAGAGGTAACCATCTTGCCAATATTGCAATCCGTTCCAACAGTAAGCACCCGAAATGCCTTTACCTCTTTTGCCTTTCCCGTGCCAATGGGCAATTTTTCAGGGGGTTTTCTAACGTCATAAATTTCCAACTGATTCTCTTGTGCAAGTTTGCTAAACTCAAGGTCATCACTGATGTAAGTATGAAGGCCGCTGATAACATTGAGTTTATTTTGCAGGGCGTCTCTGATATGTACCTGCCATTCAATAGGCAATACTCCACCCAAAGGAGCAATTCCAATAAGGAGTGAATCAGGTTTGAGGTGCAATGTTTCCTTAACCGTACTGAAAATCGGGATATCTTTTCCTATCCCAATTATTGACTCAAGATCTTTTCCGGCATTATAGAGATCTATGATGGCAACGACTTCATCTTTGCAATATCGAACAATGCTGACGGCAGTCTTTGCACTATGGATATCAAGTTTTCCCTCTGTTAAAATAACAAGACGGCGTTTTGATGTGGAGATCATTGGGAAGGTTATTTTTTGCTCTTCTTTTCCTTAATTGTTCTCTGGAGTTTTTCTTTGGAAAATCCCTTATACTTACGAATGCATTCGGCATATTCCCGTGCATTTAACAACTCATCAAAAATATGAACATCTTCTGTCGTAAACTTTATCAACCAACCACGGACGTAAGGATCATTGCTCAATATTTCCAAATCTTCATATAAACGCTCGTTAACAGCAACTACTTCAGCATTTATGGGGAGTATAATATCTATCAAATTATCCAGGGATTCTATTTCCCCAAAAGATATCCCGGAGAGAATTTCATCTCCCGATCGCGGAAGGTCTAAAAATAAAAGCTTGCCCAAATCTTTAATAAAAAAATCTGTGAGACCAAAGGTAATTGATTTTTTGTTACCCAAAAACCATCCATGATCCACAGAATATCTATACTGCTCAGGAATTTCCATAAAACCATACCCCACAATAAATTATAACTCGCCAAGGCACAGGTAAAATGTTAACACACGGGTTAAAGGTTGTCAAGGACATTCATTTTATGCAAATGGTAACATTTTAGCTTTTTGAAAAAGGATGGGTGAAGCGTCAGCGCACCCATCTGCCTGTGCGTGATCGCACGCAGACAGGTCAGATAAATAGAAATAGTATCGATGGGTTCACTATAGAAATGTTGAATGTTGAATTTTAAATTTTGAATTACCGGTAATTTAAAATTCAAAATTTAAAATATAAAATTTCTATTATCTAAGCCCGCTAAATTCATGTAGTGCGACGAGGTTCGTCGCATCAAAAAAAGTTCTGCGATAAGGAATAGGGTCTGCTCAAATAGTGCGACGAACCTCGTCGCACTACATATGACAATTTCCCGTTTCAAAAGACTAAAGTGTTACAGCAAATGAACTCAACGTTTTAATAAATAATAAAGCCTTCCGTAGGTATTCAAACTACCCGCATCCGACATTGCCCGCTCCCCGATTCCAAAATAAATATCCGCCCGGGCAGCAGTCTGTATGGCGCTTCCTGTGTCTTGGTCCGACACAAAAAAAAGCTTTTCCACCACATTTTTTTTAGTAAACCAGCCCGTTTTTTTTGCCTTCCTCGATTCTAAGACTACAAATGCCAAACCGCCGGCAGGAAACAGTTTCTTATCCGTAGCAATACTCCTCATTGGGGTAACAGGCACGCCAATGCACCCATGCGGCACTGCATGATTTACCACTTCAAAGAAAATAAAACGATCATTTTTATTAATATAAAAATCCAGCTCACCGGGATGCCGGTCGAAGTAACTTATGAGTTCAGATAGCGTTAGTTCTTCTTCAGGTATTTTTCCATCTAAAATCAACTGCTGACCGATACTGGTGTATTCATGTCCGGAATCCGCAGCATATCCTATATAAAGCTTATTGCCCGATATAAGATCAATTTGCGCCGATCCCTGAACATGGATAAGGTAGGCGTCCAATTTCGATTTAAGATAGACAATCTCATTTCCTTTTAAGAGATTATTTTCCTGAATCTCTTTTCTCTTAAAATAAGGTTTTCTGAAATCGGCAGGTTTTTTGTAAAGAGGATATTTAAATTCACTATCTGCGGTAAGACTCCCCTGATAAATTGGCGTCCCATAGCCAGTATAGTGCACTTGACCGTAAAATCTCTTGCCAACTGCCTGAAAGACTCTGAAATGTTCCGCTATAAACGCATTAAGTTCTGCGTCGTTGTTGCAATTTACAACACCATTGCGAAAGTATTCCAGGGTTTCCTTCTGTTTTTCATGAGAAAAATCCTTCATACGAAATCCATATTTGTTGGATTTTGACATGGCAAAATACCTGAGGCTATGGTCTATCGACAGTAAAAGAGAGTTTTTATCATAATCGTCCCTGAAATAAGGAAATTGCCTTGGGTCTTTGATTTCCACCAGGCCGCTGCCGAATTCTTCCGGAATAAGCAACGATTTTTTCTGCGTAGCACAACCAAAATTAACTCCTGTTAATACAAGGATAATTATAATGCCGGTGTAAAAATAATTCAGGCGCCATTTCATAATGAATTTCCCTTTTCTTCAAAATAATGATAGGTCAAACTGTAACAGACTAGTATTTTATATGTACTATAAAAGATAATCAAAGGAAATATTGGACAAAATGGTATCTTTTGAAGCGCTTCTATTTGTCGAAAAAATCCTGTTTGACATTAAAATTTATTTTGATAACAGGACGCAGATAAACAAACCAAAACATGATACCCACCAGAATAACCCCACCCACAATATTCCCAAGGGTAACCGGGATAAGGTTATTCACAAAAAATCCATTCCACGTTAAAAGCGAAAGGTCTATGGGCTTTCCCGCCATCTTTTCAGCAGCAGCAACAACTTCCGGTTGCTTTGACAAGAAAATACCCATCGGGATAAAATACATATTTGCAACACAGTGTTCAAAACCGCTGGCAACAAAACCCCCTATGGGAAAGAGAATCGATAATATCTTATCAGCAGAACTCCTCCCGCTAAAGCAGAGCCAGACAGCAAGGCATACCATAGCATTGCAAAGTACACCCCGCGCCAATGCAAATTTAAAAGACAAATTCACCTTTGTATTTGCAATAAGCAAGGCCTTTGCACCAACCATATGGTTAAAAAATTCCCATTGATGGGTATTGTACATCAGGAATACCATCAATAAACTCCCCACCAAGTTGCCGAAAAAGGATACTGTCCAGTTATTGGCCACTTCCATCGTAGTTACCCTCTTGCTGACATATCCCATGATAATAAGACAGTTGCCGGTAAAGAGCTCTGCACCTCCAATAACAACAAGCATAAGACCGAGAGAAAACACTACTCCTGCAATTATTGAAGTAATGCCAAAATGTAAAGTCGAATCGCTTATTACTAAAGTGGCGAATTGTGCACCAATCCCGATATAAAGCCCTGCCAAAACCCCCAGGGCAAAAGTCTGGGCGATACTCAATTTTGCTTTTACCAAAGCAATCTTGTCAATTTTGTCCGCAATTTGCGGCGGCGAATAGGCGTCAATATCTA
>MHYI01000180.1:5287-6372 GCA_001828295.1 Planctomycetes bacterium RBG_16_41_13
GTAGTTAACATCTCTTTTGATTAAATATCTGTTAAGTTTTTAAAATATAATCCATAATACTTTTCAAAGTAATCCTGCTAATCCTGCTCTCTCTTTTTGACGTCAGGCGCAAATAAATAAACCAGTACATTCCTGCTACCAGAACCATGCCTCCCACCAAATTTCCGAAAACCACCGGAATCAGATTGTCAACCATAAATCCCTTAAAAAACGTAAGGTTTGAAAGATCCACCCTGCCCTGAACCTCCATTATGGCTGCCAGGACGGAACTATTTCCTTTAAGGACGATACCCATCGGTATAAGCCACATATTCACTACACAATGTTCAAATCCGCATGCAATAAGGCAGGATATGGGCCACAACAGCGACAATATCTTATCCATATTGCTTCTCCCGCTGTAACATAACCAGATAGCCAGACAAACCAGCATATTACAGAGAAGGCCTCTGAAAAAAGCGACGCCAAATGGCAGGTTTACCTTTTCGTTTGCTGCAAGCACAATCTTTGCTCCCAGGAGATAATTGCTAAAAGCCCATTGCCCGGAATTATATATCCACAATACGAGCGTTAACGCCCCAATAAAATTGCCAATAAATGCAATAATCAAATTCCTGGTAAGATCTCTGCCGGTAATCTTGCCAGCCATATATGACATCGCAATAAGGCAATTGCCGGTAAAAAGCTCCGCTCCTGCAATAACAATAAGCACAAGCGCAAGGGTAAAGGCTGCGCCTCCCAATAACTGATTCATGCCAAGGTTTGAGGTTGCAGTATGGGTCACCAGCATCGATAACTGCGCCCCCAACGCAATAAAAACGCCTGCCAAAATGCTCAAGGCAAGCGTAGTGAGCGTGCTCATCTGTGTTTTTGCGATGCCAACCTGTCCCACCCTGTCAGCCATCTTGATTGGTGCATAAGCATCAATCTCAATTACAGGAATTCCGTATACATTATTTACCTCTTTCTGCTGTTCCTCTTTTTCAAATACAGGTTTGTTTTTATCAGTATTTGTTTCGTGATGCTCATTTGCATTGTTGTTTTGACGTTCCGTGTCATTCGGAACGGATTCAGATCTGTTCATA
>MHYI01000181.1:0-3461 GCA_001828295.1 Planctomycetes bacterium RBG_16_41_13
TCATCCTGAAAATCCAATGCCCTGCCGACACACGCATCCACGCAGGCAGGTTGTAAACCATTCCTTACCCTGTTGTAACAAAAGGTACACTTTTCCATTTTCTTCGTATTAATATTGTATCGTGGCGCTCCATAGGGGCAGGTGTGTTCACAATATCTGCAACCGATACATTTGTCCTGATCAATAAGAACGATGCCATCATCAGCATCCTTTGATATCGCATCTACCGGACACGAAGCCTGGCATGCCGGATTAAGGCAGTGATTGCATGCCATTGAAATGAAAGGGACCTCGCCCTCCTTATCTATTTCTCTTGTTATAACCTGCCGGTAACTTACTTGTTCTGCAAGGTCAGAGTTTTTAATAACAAGAGGAGATTCCTGCGGATACGTATTATTTTCCGCTTTACAAGCGACAGCGCATGCGTGGCAGCCAACACATTTCACCACATCGTATTTCCACCCTAATTGAGGCATGTTTTCCTCCCATTGTTTAATTCACACTTTTTCAATCTTTACCGGACTATCATAAAAAGAGGCGCTTCCCCCCACTCTGTCCTGCAAGCAAACGTTTTTGGAACCAAGACCTGAAACGCCCATATCAGGGTCAAGCATCATTACCGGGGATGAAGCTATTCCCAGACCGCGGGCTTCATCATAATCAGATTGCACCCCATCAATAGTATGAGCTTTTGACGCCATTTCCCAGTGACCATAGCTGTGGGCAATTGCAACAACTCCTTTTTTTATCTTTCTTGTTCTGGCTTTTCCTGTCATTGTTACACCATCTTTAGAGGTTATTTTTACACTATCCCCAGTTTCGATTCCCAATGACGCGGCATCATCTTCATTCATTTCAACAAAGTTTTCCGGAACAATACTCTGAAGCCAGGGATTGTTAATCGTTCTTGATTGTGCATGAATTACCGGTTTATACGTAATCAAGGAAAATGCATACGTGCTATCGGTGGTAATTTCTGTGCCTCCTACGCCCTGAACAGCTTCATACTTGGCGCCAATACCAAGCGAATCATATGGTTTTCCTGTTTGAGAATCATTCGTTGTTGCCAATTCCTCTATATGAAAATGCAATATTCCTCCATATTTTTTTGCGATGTACTCTCCATCATATTCGGAATTGTCACTGTCGGCAAAGACCCCTCCTTTATCCAGTATCTCCTGATAATCTTCCGGAATACCACTCTCTTCCGTAAAATTAATGAGTATATTTTTATAATAATCCCAGGCATTGTTTAAAGAAGTTGTCCAGCCTTTTCCGGAGTTGATGGCGTTTCCTTTTGTGTCTATCAGTTCGAATGCATTTGTACCCACACCAGGAAATGTCTTGCCGGTTTTTTCTTCCAGCTTTTTTGCCAGTGCAATAAGTATGTCTTCTAAAAGCTGTGGCCCTTCTGCGGTGGTAAGATCTTTGGCTATATTGCCGCTGCTTAAGTAGGATACGTAGTAGTTATATTCTGCGCCATCATAGGTTCCCACATAAGGCTGTCTTACTCCGCTTGTTTTCGTAACGATAGCAGGTGAAACGTGAGGGGTTGACCATCTTTCAAGGTGGGTGGTATCCGGCAATATATAATCTGCAAGAGACGCGGTCTCGCCTATCAGGATATCAAAAGCAATAAAATGAGGTATTTTCGTTTTGTCTTTTAAAATCCTGGTGCCTTCCTCCTTGCCGGCGGGCACACTGTAAAGGATATTGTTCCAATAGGTTACTAATGTATCGATCTGATAGGGATATCCATCGTCAATGCTTGGCAGAATTTCCTGATAATTCCAATATGAATTAAGGGGTGTCCATATCCTCTTTGCCGGATAACCGTCCCTTGCAAAAATATTTGGCGCATCGCTCTCATATTCTTTCCCATGCCTCGAAATAGGTATACCATCAGGTGAAACCCCATTCGGAACATTTGCCAAATCCATCGTGCCTGTTGTACCTGCTTCATGCCAGTGACTTCCCCCCGTCGTGTTTCCTCCCTTCCAGTCATAGTTGCCAATAAGCATGTTAAGGGAGGCAATTGCCAGGAATGTGTAGGTACCATTGGTGTGTTGTACCGGCCCTCTATAAGGATTGACTACTGCTTTCTTGCCGTGACTGGTGAATTCGGAGGCCATTGCCTGTATAGTAGTTGCATCTACATCACAGATTGCCGCATATTCTGAAACGGTCTTTTGTTCCACACTTTCTTTATATATTTCAAATGCTGTTTTGCATGTTTTTCCATTTACTACCACCACGCCAGGGAGTATTTCCGCAGCATCCACGGTATCAGATATCTTCGCTTCTCCGTCCTCCCAAACGACATTTTTATCTTTCTCATTATCGTCTTCGGTTAAACCCGCATCTTCTGCTGTTAAAAATTGTCCGGTAGAAATATCGACAAGATATGTAGCGTCTGTATAGGTTGGTTCTGTTAGTCCGCTTACGGTGTTGGTTTTTCCCACCCGGGTTAATTTCAGATATCCCTCATCGTATTTTTCGTTGTCAAGTATCCAGCGTGCCATTCCCAGGGCAAGGGCAGCATCTGTTCCCGGTTTTATGGCCACCCATCTGCCGCCGGTTTGGATTGCTTTTAAGGCAGAATGTGTACATAGCGGATCAACCACATCCATTTTTCCGCCATCCTTGAGAAATTCAGCCATTTTTCTCGCCAGGGCATTCATTGGGAAACTTGCTTCTAAAGGATTTGCACCCCACCAAATGATATATTTACAATTGATAATATCAGGCTTCCAATGATTCTTTTGATAGTCAGAAAGTAAATCCCCTCCCGTGTGATGGCTTACTTCGCAAATGCTTGTATGGTCATGGCGGTAATTTGCCGTTCCAAAACCATTTTTAAATATTCGGTCGGTAAATTCTTTTTGTCCGTGCTGTATTCTTCCGGCAGAGAAAACCAGTTTATTGGCAATCTTACCATATTCGGGGAAATTGGGGTCTATGTCCGTATCGTTATCCCATATATCCTTTAAAATATCCGCTATTTCGTCAATTGCCTGCGACCATGAAATTTCTTCCCATTGTCCTGAGTCGCGATCTCCGATTTTTTTTAAAGGATTTTTGATTCTATAGGGATCATAAATTGTTTGTATTCCTGCCAGTCCTTTAGGGCAAAGCCTTCCATTTGTTTTTTTGACTTTGTCACTCGCAGGATCATCTGAATAATTCAGCCTTTCATCAGGTTCCATGCAGTTTGGATGATAGGGATTGCCATCAATTTTAACCAATATATTATCTTTTACCCTTCCCCTTGTACCGCAATTGGAATGGCACATTAAACATACACTATGTACCAATTTTACGTTAGAATCTGTTTCAAGCACATCCGGATCGTTTTCGGCATATGCTTCAGCCAACGCTTTATTGTGCTTTATTAATGATGGAGTAGCAACGAGCGCTGCGCTGAGTGCTGATGAAATTTTAATGAATTTTCTTCTGTTGAT
>MHYI01000181.1:3554-3775 GCA_001828295.1 Planctomycetes bacterium RBG_16_41_13
GTTTTCCCGGCCCCTTTGGCCCATGGCAGTTTGCGCACAATTCCGGATCCACATTCTGCCGTATTGCTTCAGCAGAATGAGTTAAGACATCCGTATTTTCATGGCAGTAAATACATCGTTTATCCGTTTTTTTACCAACCTCCAACTCAATTGTCGCAGTATGCGAGAGAATGTTGTGTACATCCTCTTTGTTGCGAGCCAAAGAAACACGGCTTAAGATG
>MHYI01000181.1:3894-12414 GCA_001828295.1 Planctomycetes bacterium RBG_16_41_13
ATTTTTAATTTTGATGGATTTTGCGGAAGGTTTAAAATTATACCCCTTTTTGTAGGGGAAAATTACATACGTTCCATTTGTTAATCCATCCACCTCAAATTTTCCCTTTTCCGTTGTGAAAACCTCAACCGGCTCAGATAAACTATCCCCATGCACCTGAATTTCTACCCCTTCAAGCTTTGGCTTTACCTTACCTTTTATTTTATACGTTTTTGCATAAGCAGATGAACTAACAGAAATGAAAGCTGTTAGAATTAAAAAGTATATGAATATTTTTATTCTGGTTGATTCATTATTCATAATAATCCATGTCCCTCCTTTCTTTTTTTCTTATTTAAAAATATCGTATCAATTTAGTCTTTTGAAAATTGTAAAGGGCGTAATCTCACCGCAAAGGCGCAAAGAACGCAAAGGAAAAACAAGAACCATAATACAAACGGAAATTTTAGATTTTAGATTTTGAATTTTAAATTACCGGTAATTTAAAATTTAACATTCAAAATCCAACATTTCCTTCTCCGTTCAGCGGTTTCGTGGTTTTTTGTCCTGAGAAAATAGTATAACACCAATTGCTTTCTCTATATTGTCTCTACCGCTTTAACAATTTCTTTATTTAATTTATCAAACCCTTTAATGTATTCAATCCGCTCACGCCTCAAATCAGACACCTGTTGTGCAATACTTGCCGCATTATAAAATTTCTCAACCCTATAATTGGAAATGTCCATACCTTCAACGTATGCAGGCGACTCGAAATTCCAATGCCTGTCATTTTCCCATTTAATTGTTCCGCGAACAATGCCCCGGATTATCGCTGACATTTCTACAATCTCTACACGCTTCACCTTGCGCTTTGTTACCTTCTTTCCATCCGGCAGTTTTTCAATAATCTCCCCTACTCCCCCTGTATTTAACTGGTAACATTGCACCTTATCTTCATTTCGCTTTACAAAATCATAAAACCAGTTTCCATCATAGGATTTATCGCCAATGATAAATGGATTTGTTCCCACGGAACGGACAGACTCCCCCGCCCGTTTCGGGTCGCCAGCGGACGTTTCAATCGATTCTCCAAGCATAAATACCGCTCCTGCCTGTTCCGGAGTAAGTTTCGCCGCTAAAGGAACAACCGTATGGCGGCGTGTAATGAATGCAACAATTAATCCATCCATTTCATCAATAGCCGGCAAATCAATACTCTCTGAAATATACGGGCGTAAATCACTCCGGAGCATAATCCCACGACCGTTACTCGTTAGTGTATCGTCATCAAAAAAAACATTTCCTTCATAATCAACCATGACATTTTCAAAGATGGCATTCCGTGATATTGAGGCCTTGTAGATAATTGGTTGAGAAACGGCGTCTAATCCTTCCGTCTTTAAATAAAACCCGCGTTCGGAACCATAAGCAGAGCCGTCTTTTTTGAGAAATACCACATCATCCTGCAATATTTCAATGCCCTCACCCTCATCGCTCAAATCATGGGTATGGCATGTATGGGTTGTTTTGCCCGTACCGCTCAACCCCAAAATAAGCATCCCGTATTTTTTTATGCCGCCATCGCTTCCCCTTGCTTTTACAATCTTAGAGCCGGCATGGAGACCAAGCATCCCCCTTTGTTTAGCATTCCACATAGCCATTCTCAGGAACCCTTTTTTGGATTCGCCGTAATAATCCGTCCCCAGGACAACCGTAGTGCTTATTTCAGGAAAGACTACTATTTGCCTGGCACTCTCCTGCCACTCGGGGATATATATTATATATTGTTTCGGCTCTGTTTCCTGCTTTGGCGGGAAGAGAGCGGCCCATGCCATGTATGCCAGGCGGATCATTTCCGGACGTTGTATGGAGACAAAAATAGTACAATTCGGCGAGAATTCACGATTGTCACCCATATTCCTGTTAATCCTGACAAATGGCGCTTTTCTTATATATAATTCAACAGAGGCCAATGTTTTTGCGAGATTATTCACTATTTCTGTTTGTAGGGGATGAAGAGACGTTTGACATACTTCAGGACTTCCTATGCACACGGTTAATTTAGCGCTGCGATTCTTTACGGTAGAATGGACTGCAATATTTCCAAATTGTGTAAACAAGGCGTGCCTTTCTGCATTACGCCGCAATGTCCAATCAGTGGAATTAATTACATTTGGCGCTCCTTTTAAATACTGTACTATCCTGTTTATTGACTGAATTTCATCTTCGAACGATGTAGTTGAAATCATTTTCCATCCTTTCTTCGTGTATGATTCTTAAGACATAATTTTACCCCGATATACTCTCAATAGCTAAAACCGCCTCATTATAATAAACAGCATATAATAGGTAAACAAAAAGAAACGTAATGCTTTGGTCTTTTGAAAAAGTATTACCGATAAACTCCGTAGGAGCGGCCTGTATATATATAATTGACAGGGAGACACAGGCCGCTCCTGAAGGAGCTATTTTACCCTATTGAATTTTATTGCGCTACAAACAGATCGCCCCTAACGGGCTACATTGTTTTTTATGTCCCAGTGGATTTTTCAAAAAACTAAGGTGTTACAAATACTTTAAATAATAATTGCCATTCCTGCCTTTGGATTTTAGAATGAGGTTTGTAAAATATCCGCATACATTCAGCTTAACCAAATATGGAAAAAATAAAGTTACAGGAATTATCATCTCTCATATCCCGATACGTTGACAGAAAACGGCTCATCCTGGAAAATCCACATATCACAAATGAAATGATTGATATTTTTTTTCAAAAAACCTCCGGGGACAGTGAAGCGGGAACATCCATTGCCCCATCCCCTCATTCTTTATCACCAAAGAAGAAATTTCGTACATTAGTTATTCATACAGACGGCGCCTCGCGGGGAAATCCAGGAAAGGCGGGCGCCGGCATTGCAATTTTTGACGGCAATTATCATCTTGTTGAAGAAATCGGTAAATTTCTTGGAGAAGCCACCAACAATGTAGCAGAATATGAAGCCATGATTCTTGCCGCCCAAAAAGCCGTCTCTTACCATCCCGGCAAAGTAGTTTTCAAGACTGACAGCGAACTGCTGGTACGGCAGGTAAAGGGCATCTATCGGGTAAAAAATCCTACTCTGATATCTCTCCATAAAAAACTCATGACACTTTTTAAAACTCTGCCGTTGTGGGAAATATCTCATGTTCCCAGAGAAGAAAATTCTCTGGCAGACACCCTTGCCAACAGAGGGATTGACTCCGCATCATAAAGTGCGTTAAATTAATAATTGAATAATAGTTACCTGTGTGATATAGTTACCTCGAAAAGTTCAACTTTTAGCGCCAACATGTCAAATCCAACTGTTAACGATAACAACCATACGCTATTACAGGCTATAAATATATACAAAGAATACAAAAGCGGTGAACAAATATTACCCGTCTTGCGTGAAATATCCCTGTCGGTTGAAAAGGGTGAGATTGTTGTAATCGTAGGTGCTTCAGGTGCCGGGAAAAGCACATTATTGCATATCCTCGGGGCTTTGGATACGCCGACTTCCGGCTCTTTACTATACAAAGGGAATGATGTATCCCGGTTAAGTCCGTCAAAACAAGCTGAATTGCGCAACCGTGTTTTTGGTTTTGTTTTCCAGTTTTATCATCTTCTGCCTGATTTTACTGCATTGGAAAATGTTTTGCTTCCCTGTTTTATAGGAAAACGATTTTCAAAAAATGCGGTGGCAAAAGAGGATTTTCATAATCGGGCAGTTTCACTTTTGGAAAGGGTAGGGCTGGGCGGCCGATTAACACACAAGCCGTCTAAATTGTCCGGCGGAGAAAAACAACGGGTAGCAATTGTACGAGCACTTATCAATCAACCGGAATTGTTATTGTGCGATGAACCTACGGGAAATCTTGACACACAAACCGGCTATGAAATCAGAGACATGATATGGGAATTGAACAAAACCATGCATCAAACAGTTGTCATTGTTACGCACGACCAAAGCATGGCAGACCAGGCAGACCGGGTTATTAAAATAACAGACGGCCGCATTATCCATTAAACAGCATGTGAAAGGAGTAAATAGAACTACAATGGGATTAAAGGTTTATATAAGCGGTAAATTATTTCCAAAAGAAGACGCCAAAATATCCGTATTTGACCACGGGCTCCTTTATGGCGATGGAGTTTTTGAAGGCATACGTGTTTACAATCGAAATATATTTGCGCTGGATGAACATATTGACAGACTTTACAACTCTGCCAGAGCCATTGACCTTACCATTCCCATAACAAAACCGGAAATGGTAAAAGCGATAAAAGATACTTTAGAAGCAAATAAACAAACGGATGCTTACATAAGAATTGTTGTTACCCGCGGCACCGGAAAACTTGGCCTTGATCCCAATAAGTGTTCCACTCCGGAAATTATTATCATTACAGATATGATAGAATTATACCCCAAAGCCCTTTATGAGAATGGACTGGAAATAGTTACGGTAACTACCATAAGGAACCATTACTCTTCACTGGACCCAAAAATCAAGTCTCTTAATTATCTGAATAATATCCTGGCGAAAATTGAATCAATACGGTCAAACGCAGGCGAGGCATTGATGCTCAACAAAGATGGTTATGTGGCAGAATGTTCCGGGGATAATATTTTCATTTTTAAAAATAATACGCTTCTCACTCCTCCGGAAAGCGCCAGCATATTAATTGGCATTACAAGAAACTGCGTCATGAAGCTCGCAAAAGATATGGGAATTTCCGTAAGAGAAGAATTAATGACGCGATATGATTTGTATTTTGCAGATGAATGCTTTTTAACAGGAACTGCAGCGGAAATTATACCCGTTGTAAAAATCGACGGGAGAACAATAGGCGCAGGCAAACCGGGGAAAGTCACCCTCGACCTGTTGGAACGTTATCACATGCTAACGACAACATAACCTATTGCCCTGGCTTTTTATGCTTTGAAGAGGAAAAAGAGGCGAAGACCATTAGCGAAATGCCCACACAAATCAAGCCATCCGCCACGTTGAAGGTGGGCCAATGATATTTTTCGCCCAGGTGCAAATCAATGAAATCCCTCACGCATCTGAACCATATCCTATCCCACAAATTTCCAAGAGCGCCTGCCAGAATAAGCCCTAAAGCAACGTTAGAACTAAAGATATTTTTATCTGATTTAATATAAATAAATAAGATTGCCGCAATCGCGAGAAGAGAAAGGAAGATAAATATATTGGCTTTTCCGGGAAACATCCCAAAGACTATCCCTTCATTTTCGCTTTGTATTATATTGAGAAACCCAGGAATGATCGTTACTTTTTTAAACCGGTCTGGTTGAGAAAAAACATACCATTTTGAAACAATATCAGCAAAAACGCCACTTACAATAGTAATGGCAAATGAAGTTGTTTTTTTCTTCATAGCTGATTAGATGTTGCCAAGTTCTTCTTCCCTTTGACAATTTATGCAAAGACTTGCATAAGGGACCGCTTTCAATCGTTCCTTGTTAATTTTCTTCTCGCATGCATCACATATGCCAAAGGTGCCTTCTTCTATCCTTTCCAATGCATCATCTATGTTTCGGACACCATCTTCTCCGTTCTGGATAAGCTCAATCATCAGCTCCCGCTCATAATTGTCTGTACCAACATCTGCCATATGGATTGGAACGTTTGATAAATCCCCCGATGCATCTTGTCTTGATTTTTTCAATGCCTCTTCCTGCATGTAATCAACCTTTCCAACCAATTTTTCCCTTAGCGAGAGGAGCAGCTTCTTGTAAGGTGCGTATTCATCCTTCATTTCTTTCTCCATAAAATTAATTTGGCAGAGAACTATTCCAAAACCCATAGAACATTAAACCATCAAGTAAATATCTGAAGAAGTCTAGCATATATTAATAATTAGTCAATGAAATTCTAATGCCATTTCTATTCACTTTTGATATAGTTGTGTGTAATATTGCGTAATGTTGTTTAGTGTTGTTTCACCAGTGTTTTCGCCTGTTTGCGGTCTAAACTTGTTATTATATTTCTTTGTCTGTGTTGATGTGTTTTTGTGATCAGGTACGACGCAAATACGACATAAAAACAGTGTACAGGAGGGAGTGGGGGAGAATTTCGAGTCTGACTTTCTGTTATTATACCCTCTCGTGTTGATAAAATCATAAAAGCGCTATCCGTATCACACAGTTTTACGTTGACGCAAAAATTGTAACACTTTAGTTCTTTGAAAAATTAACAAGCGATTTTATAAGCTAAGCCGGAAGGTGTTTTTGTTAAAAGAGCGTTTTTGGCGTATACCAGAAGGTTTTCAACAGGATTGGCTCCTTGCAATTCTGCAGAGCAAAGCAACGTCATAAGGATAGCCTGGGTATTGGCACCTTGAACAGAACGATTCTGTTGTGAGATCTTTCGGGTCAATACCGGCTTTCGCATCTGTTGCCCGGCATGATTATTATAGGGACTCACGCCTTCATGTTCAAGAAACGTAAAAGGTTCCTGTTTATGGCGCTTCAGGCGTTTGATCAATCTTTGTACCTCTTTATCCGGTCGAGTAGACGGCAGGATTACTCCCGCCGCCCCTCACAGAACCGTGCATGCAGTATTCCCGCACACGGCTCTTCAAACAGCTTCACTAAGTAGAAGAGTATATATAAACAAAATATTTCATTTGCACAAAAGGCAGTATCATCATTTTATCCAAAAGTACAACTGGCATAGCCCCGGTTCTCTGACCATATCCAGAGGATGTGGTTTTCTGCATTATCAATAAACAGACTACTAAAATGAAACTGGCTGGAAATACTCTGATTTCTCGTGAGAATCTGATACAATATCTATTAGTTCCGAGAAAACGAAATGATAAATCACAATGGTTAGCCAAGGCAGGATACACTCTTGAAAACTGATATTTGCTGAGAAATGCCTTACATAATCAGATTTTATCTCTTGATGCCATACCCATTGAAAATACACAATACAATCAAATGTATAAAATCAAAGGCACATTAACCGGGCCGAATGGAAAAAATTTGACAGTACATACAATTTGGATGACTGAAAATGAAACAGGAAACACAAAATTCATCACTATGTATCCGGACAAAGGGAGATATATAAATGACATATAAATTATTTGAAGAAGTTGTTTTATTAAAAGATATCCCTGAAAAAAAGTTGCAGAAAGGCGACGTTGCTACTATTGTTGAGCATCACCCTGTTTCTAAGGGTGAAGATGGATATTCTTTAGAAGTATTTAATGTACCTGGAGACACCATAGCTGTGATAACGGTACCTGTGTCGGCAATTGAGCCTTTAGCAGAAAACTAGATTTTTAGTATTCGTACATTGGTGGTAGAAGGAAAAGATTAAGAGACAGGGTAAATCTTCATAATTCGTAACACTTTCGTTTTATTGATGACTCCTTACGCTAAATTCTGCGACGTCCGTGGAATAGCTTTAGTTAACCTTCACGGTCATTGATTTCTTCAAACAACCTACCTTAAATTTGACCTTTGCAGTCCCTTTCTTTTTCTTTGCGGTTATGGTAAATGTCGCCTGACCATTGAAGTCTGTGATACCACTGGACGGTGAAACCGATACCTGCTTCCTGCCCTCCTTATTTACTGTTACATTTATCGTCTCGCCTTCGGACGGAGCATCGTATTCGCCGGTTACCGTTACCGTCACTTCACTACCTTCCTCCCTGGCAAGTGTTAATTTTCCCGGAGATACTATTATCAAGCCCAGACATTTTGAGTCCCGAAATTGTGAAACCGTTAGTTTGACTCTGTTTATCGAACGGGCATTATTGGCATCCTCTGTGCCGGTAGCAAATCCTTCATAGGATAAATCCGGATTCGAAAAATGGCTGACCCTCGTTCCACTACAAGTAGCCATGACAGACCTGTAAGGATAAAAGCAGTATCCGTATGAATATTTAAATATCCCCGTAGCCGAGTATGCGTCATCATGTCCGCACCCCATATTGTGTCCCATTTCATGGGCCATGGTTTGGTCTGAACAATACGAATACCAAGAACCACTGCCAGAACTAATTTCGCCTACCTGAACCACTGAAAATGCCCATTCTTCAAACGAGCTACTCAGTGACGTCATTTGCCATGCTCTGCCACAAGCATCGTTGCCGGACGTGTAAACCCTCAACAAAACAACAAGATCAGCGCCCAAACGATTGCGCAGGTCCGCCACGTCTGAAAAAACGCCACTCCCGGACGTTAAATCACTGAGGGCGTCCGCCGTTGTTCCGCTGTCTTCATAATCAACCTCCTCTATTCCGACAACCCGCGCGGTAAGGCCAATTTCGCTGTTTATATAGGAAGCGTTTGCCACACCGGCCAGGTAACTGATCTGGGCGATAAGCTCATCGCCCGGATATGCCTCCGCAAAACCGTTTGTATAAAAAACAAGCACGTCAAAAACCGATCCGTCATCTTTTTTTTCTGAGGCAGAACTATCCTCGATCTCTTTGTCATTCAATTTATCATAATGCGGAATCGAGCCACCGTCGTCTAT
>MHYI01000181.1:12442-12512 GCA_001828295.1 Planctomycetes bacterium RBG_16_41_13
AAGACCCGGTGCGTGTTTGCGCCTCTGACAGGTTCTATCTTGTAAGTCCCCTCTTTCAATTCAATGCAAC
>MHYI01000181.1:12736-12830 GCA_001828295.1 Planctomycetes bacterium RBG_16_41_13
TGCATCATCGGATGTCAAATTCCTGGACGCAGCAGGGGTAAAGAGGGAAACAATTTCTTCATTGCCGGCATGCACATTTAGAGACAATGCCAAC
>MHYI01000182.1:0-2274 GCA_001828295.1 Planctomycetes bacterium RBG_16_41_13
GATGGAGAGGTGAAAAGGGGTTGAAGTTGATTGGGAGATCAAAGGTATTTTTTGTTGTAGAGACGCACTGCAGTGCGTCTAAAGTAGAGGCAGGTTTTAAACCTGTCTCTATAATTGGATTTTTAAAGAATAGAGAACTTTTAATAATCGAACGTATTTTTAATTCTGGTCTTATTAGTTTCAAGAGAAAAAGGAGAATTGACGGATATGAAAAGACCGAAAATAAACAGTAAAAAAATAAGTTGGTTTGGCATTGTCAGCGTGTTTATGCTGGCAATAGCCCTTGTAGCTGGCGGGGTTTCGACCGCACGGGCTGCAACGGGTGGTTTTGACAGGGATAATTATTTCCCATCCTATAGTGACACAAATGATTTTGATCGTGCCTGGATATCTGTAACGGATTCATCAGGAAATACAACCAATAGCCAAGATACGATCACCGTAACTGTAAAGGCAGGTTCAAACTCCACATCTTTTGTCTTACAAGAGACGGGCAATACCTCTACGGTATTTACCACGACAGGATCAACACAATCAGTAATTTATCCTGTAGGCACGACGTCTGGTTATGTTGAAGATTTTAACGCCGGTAGTCACAATTTTCCTGCCTTGGGTACAAGTGTATTAGGTGTAAACCTGAAGGAGTTGGTTGCAAACACGGGTGGTGATGCAACAACAGGATCAGACGCAAATCTTACCGTTGCATCAGGAGATACGCTTGAGCTATTATATGGCGGATCTACCCTTGATACTGCGCTTATCAAAACGAACAGCGGCTCATTCGGTTTTACACCAAGCTCTGTAAGCGCTGTGACAACGGATTCTAGCGTTTCAACTAATCTCATTTTAAGCTTGACAGATCAGGATGAGAATTTGAACCCGGTTATGAAGGATGTGATTGGGTTTGCAGATCGAAGTGTATTATTATCAGGTTCACCGGGTACAGGTTCTTCCAGGGTACAGATTGAGGCTATTGACCAGACCACTGGATCGACATTAGCTCTTAGTGGAACAAGCATTGTGGCACGGAATATTATGCTGGTTGAAACGGGCAATAATACCGGTGTATTTACTGCGAATGGTAAGGTATTTGGGACTTCTACTACAGTAGGATCTTCTGATCTTAAAGGTAATATTCTTGTAGGGTCGAGCACAACTTCAGTTTATACTGGAGGCAACATTACCCTTGGAGATTTGACAAATGGTCCCGGTGTTACATTTAAAATAATTGAAGTTAATGCCTCTGGTAGAGTAGCATTATATGAAGCTGGAACTACCACTACCGGACCAGTGCAACCTGTGCTTGGTTTTGTTACTCCAGCAGGTGGTTCCTTTGTAGGCACATCTAGTTTATCTCTATCTAACGTAGTTGCCATGGGCACAACCACGTGCCTTTTTGGTGTTCCAAGTTCTACTGCTAATCAAGGCACAAACACATCTGGTCTTCTTAAATTGATTGAGGGTAGTGATTATTGCCTGGTTGCTATATCACAATTTATAGGAACAACTACTGGTACAACTATTGGTGGTGCTTATAGTATTGGTAACGGTGGTTCTGTAACGGTTTCTCTGGACACTTTCCAATTAGCGGGTCCACGAAGCGGAGATACTTTGAAGGTATCTTATTTGGATGAATTAAATGCTGGTGGTACCTCTGGCACAGTAACAGGGACATTGGCATATGGTGTTTCCGGTGAAACAGGTACGCTGGCTCAAGACGGTACTGCGCCGGATATCAACGACTATGTAACTATTACTGTTGTAGATGGAAACTTGAACACAAGCTCTTCATCAAAAGAATCCGTTGCGGCTACTTCCAGCCAGTGGGGCGGCACAACTACCGGCAACAGAGGCGATCGATTAACGGTAAAAAATTACAATACGAGCAACAAACAGGTAAGTGTATCCCATCCGGACGGTTCCGGTGTAGGTACTCAAACCGTTAGGATTTCCAGTACAGACAATACCTACGTATGGATGGTGCCAAATTCTTTAACAGGTACTTTCCAGAGTCCGCTTAGTTTTGGTAGCACTACGTTCAGCTTGGGTACGGAATCAGTAAGTTCGGTACCATTGATAAGAGGTTCTTCTTCTGGCGCAGACAGTTTCCTGTCTTCGGCGTCAACTTCATCGTTTGTTGCAGGACTTGATGGACTGGATAACACGGTAGAAATTTCACCCGATGGGACACGCTGGATATCCATTCCCATTGTGGAAACTGGCGCTAACTCAAGCACATTTGTGGGAACGATTGGGTTTGATTATACTGCGGCC
>MHYI01000182.1:2439-5317 GCA_001828295.1 Planctomycetes bacterium RBG_16_41_13
GGCAGATACGACGCTTTCAGTAACCAAGCTCTCTAATTCAACGGCATTTACACCAAAGAATACATGGGTGCAGGTCGTTGGCGATGATATGTCGACAGCGAGGAGAGACTCAAACTCGGCCGGAACGGTGTTTTCCCGTATTGGCGGTTACTATGGTGGAACCTATCGAGTCCGTTACAATGACTCTGTGGGCGCAAGCAATGCGTATTTAGGCGGAGACACCCTTGCTATAACGACCTCAAACTTTGGCTTTACCACATACACAGGGTCGATATCGACGGACATTACCGGGTCGTCAGGTCCGGATACCTTTGTGGTCGTTACTCTTGTTGATGAAGATCTAAACACATCTACAGGCAGTAAGCAGACGACATTCGAGGCAGATGCAACCACGAGTGGTACCGGAGATATTATTTTCCGGAATGAGAATGGCTTAGGCTTGCCTTCTGGTTCATCAACCGGAAACGTAAGCAGGGGATTTATGAACGGCGGTACGGCAAAGATTTTATATGCAAGTACGCTGAGTAATATCCTCGATTCTTCAGTCGATCAGGCTTCAGGTGGAAATACCATTGATTTCCCATTGGTAGAAACGGCTGATAACTCTGGTACGTTTAAAGGTTCTTTCCAGTTATCCAGCGGCACAGCAACAACAAACAGCAGTGATCTATTAAAGGTTTCGAATGGTAATAGTGTCTACGTGTTTTACAATGATTCACCAAGCGCGACTGCAGCAGATAACTCAAGCAGTTACACAGCAACCAGTCCTATAACCATCGTAACATCGCTAGGGAACTTAAGCTTGAGCAAAGACACAGCTTATCTATCTGGTGATACCGTTGTTGCTACAGTTGTTGACGTTGATAGAAACACGAGTTTAACTTCAGAGGATACTTTGACAACGGCCCTCAAGGTAACGGGTTCAAATTACTCCGTTGGAACAGATTTGACAATGAACCTTGTTGAGAACGGTGTAAACACGGGTACGTTCCTTGCTACCATAACGACGGGAACAACGACATCAGGTGGTGGAACGGGTGCGAACAGCGGTGTGATAAAAACAATCCAGGGTGGCGTAGCTAATGTTGTTTATACCGATACAAGCCCATCTTCATCTTCGGCAACGAAAGGACTGTCGTTTAGTTCTTTTGATGCTACCGCGGTATTTGGTGCAGATTCGTACGGCTTGAATGCATATGCATTGATAACCTTAGCTGATGCGGAAAGGAATACATCTAATACCGTAGCTCAAAGTCTCTTAAGTGACATATTCATCCAGACCTCTTCGGCAAATAGTACGAAGGTAAGGATGGTTGAATCAGGTTTGGATACGGGTACGTTCCTGGGTTCGATTCAAGTTGCGTCAAGCGGTGGTACAACAGAGTTTAGCCGTATTCAAGCGGCAGAAGGTGATACATTAACGATCACCTACCTTGATGAAGTTAACACAACTGGTTCTTCAAGGACGGTGACGGATACGGCTTTAGTAACGGAACCAATACCAACGCCAACGCCAGGCTTTACACCAACGCCAGGCTTTACACCAACGCCTGGGCCAACAGTAACACCAACGCCGTCAGGTGGGGTTATCACAGGTACCGTAGTAGATGCAGTGACAACACTTCCTATTGACGGTGCAACAGTATCAACTGATACGGGTGGATTTTCAGCAACTACAGATGCTACCGGTACTTATCAAATAGTAAACGTAGCCGCTGGAGATTACTTAGTAACAGCGTCGGCAACTGGTTATGACTCATCTTCACAGCCTGTTACGGTAGTAGAAGGTGCAGTAGCTCCAGCTAATTTTGCATTGGTGCCAACAATACCAACAACACCAATACCAACACCAACAGTAATACCAACACCGGAAATATGCGAGCCTGAGTCGGTTTCGGTATCTCCGACCAGCCTGAAGCTCAAGAGGAGAAAGAGCAGTGAGGTGACGGTGACGGTGAATGGTGATGATACAGTTTGTCCGGGTGGCGTTGTAGCAGGCGAAACAGTAACGGCGACGATCAATGCGGCTGGCAAGAAGCGCATAAAGATATCACCGGCAAGCGCTACAACAGACCCAAGCGGTGCGGCGACATTCACGATTACTGCTAAGAAGCGGACCGGTAATGCAAGGGTCACGTTCAAGGCAGGAGATGTGAAGAAGTCGCAGACCGTGAGAGTTCGGAAGTAAAAAAACGTATCCCTGGTCGCAATATATAGGGGAACGTCGAAAAGTCAATAGAAGTTAAAGAAAAGGGGTGTCATGCCGGAAGGCATGATGCCCCTTTCTTTTTTAGTAATAGTTCAACGCAAAGGCCTGCCCTCATGGAAATGGGGGGCACAAAGGTAACGAAAAAAATTCGAGTTAGAAATTCCCCTCTTGGGAGGGGTAAGGGGTGGGTCCCTTTCCCCGTTCCCCCGCTTTTGCGAGGACATGTTTCACGAGGACAAGGGTCGTGAAATCTCAGTGAACCCCGTTAGAAAGTTTGGAAGAGGCTTCAAACCCCTCCCCACACGGTATTTTTTCAAACTCCGCCCTTTCGGACGGAGACTCTTTTCTAACGGGGTGAATATCTCGCGAATTACCGACTTACCCACCCCCTAACCCCTCCCAAGAGGGGAATTGTGGAGTCCCCTCCCATGGGGGGAATTGTGGAGTCTCCTCCCAAGAGGGGAATGTAAATATTCAGTAAACCACCATTATTTCTATGCAAACAGTATATACGCTATACGCGTGTCATTCCCGCATGTTTTAAGCGGGAATCCAGAAAAATAGCAAGTTATAGCTGGATTCCCGATAAAAGCATTCGGGAATGACAGGCAGTTTTCTGTTTTCGGACGTGTTTTACCGAACACTTACCTGGCGATAGGGGTTTTACTG
>MHYI01000182.1:5348-6031 GCA_001828295.1 Planctomycetes bacterium RBG_16_41_13
CCAAGAGGGGAATGGTGGAGCTTCCTCCCAAGACCTGTCCTCGATTCCAGTCGGGGAGTGGAATAATGTGTGCCGTTATAAAACTTGTCCTCGTGTAAACGGGGATATGCTGGTTTTAAGCTAAACACGGACAAACAATCCCTGTTAAAAGCATACAGGGACAGGATTTGTCCGTGCCACCCTGTAACCCGCATAAATGAAATGAAAATTAAATTGTTTTTCTATGCTGGTTCAGGCTTGTAGCCTGAACCAAAACATTTTGGTTCAATCGAGGACGATTGAACTATCAAAGGGATTACTATTCAAAGTTGCCGAAGGCCTAATTTAATGTACAGGAATTTCAATCCTGTAGGGGCTGAAGATTTTCAGCCCCTACGATGAACGTTTTATCCAGAAAAAAGTTGCCGCAGGCCTAATTTAGCAGGACAGCGACATATCCCCGTTTTCACGAGGACAAGAATGTCGTGCTACATGCTCCGGCTCACCCCAGTTTGGATATTTTTTCTTTGCGTCCTTTGCGCCCCCCATTTCCATGAGGGCAGGCCTTTGCGGTGAACGGCTCTTTTTTCTTTATTTCCGTGCGTCCGTGGTTAATATCTTATGCGAAAGAAACAAGGTTTTACGTTAATTGAGTTAATTGTCGTTCTGGTGATCATTGGCATCGTAGCCGCTGTGGCGGTCCC
>MHYI01000183.1 GCA_001828295.1 Planctomycetes bacterium RBG_16_41_13
AAGCTTTTATTAAGCATATGTTTATTAATTTTTTCCATTAATTTCTGTCTCGTTACCGGTTTTACTATAAAATCAGCAGCGCCCGCCCTTACGGCGCGTATTACATTTTCCTGCGTAGGGTGGGCGGAACAGATAATAATAGGCACATCTTCAACCATTGCATTTCTTTTAATCCTTTCGCAGAGGGTAATTCCGTCAACTCCGGGCATGTAAATGTCCATTAACACCATATCGATGTTTGTTTTCCCCAGAATTGATAGCGCATTGCTTGGATTGTCTGTTACCAATACTTTATACTCGTTCCCCAGTAATTTCCTGATGATGCGTAAATCGGTGTTTGAATCGTCCACGGCAAGTATTGTTCCCCGATATTCTTTGTTTTCTTCTTCAATGATTTCCCCGAAAAATTCTTCCCCGATCAGTTTAGGGACACATATGATAAAATGGTCATCGTCAAAACCCATTATTCTTAAAGAAGTGGAGAGGAAAAGGCATTCTTCGTTAAGGATGTCGTCTTTTAATACGGTAGTCATATTCTCTTTGTTTATTGGATCTACCGATAATAATTTCAGGTGAATCGGTTTGGGTAATTTCAGGCGTAGGTCATTATCTAAAATACCGCATACCTGATTCGAAAACTCTTTGAAACCATCCGCGCAATCGGCGTCGAAATTTTCCTTAAGAGCGTTTTCCTTTATTGCTTCATCTTCGAGGAGTAAGAGAATGTTACCAATTGTTATGGCTAGCTTTAAAGATAAAAGTAAATATATTTCGCCTTCATAAAAATCCTCGACAATTATTTTTGACAATACAAACTTTGCATTGGCATTTTTAATGAAAGTTCCTATGGTGGTAATTTTTAAAGTCGGGCCGATGAGGAAAAACTGCTTGTTGGTTAATTGGCTGCATCCTTCGCAAATGCGCGGAAAGGTACTCACCCACGCTTTCTCGAACTGAGACGCAGGCACCTTTTTCTCTGATTTTTCTGTAGGTTTTTCCATAATTATGGTGAGGGGTAAATAAACTATTATTTTGACTCTTTCAGCAGTAAGCCTACGCCAAATTTTTCTTTTTCTGAGATAAAATACGTCATCAGCCATGGGTCCTTGCTAAAGCATGACAATGCGGTGTCTGCTACGGTAGGCACGTTGCCAACCGCTGTAATGGAAAGGCCTTCCCCCGCTATTACGATGGGGATAGAAAGGTGCATTTCGCCATATTTTTCTGACATTTTGGTCTTAATATTTCCGGCGATCATATTGGATACTTCTCCGATGGCATCTTTCACGTCGTTGTTGAATTCCTGCAGTTCCATCATTAACATGCTGGAGGCTACTTTTAGCGCAAACTTTTTTGAACAAAATACGCCAACGACTCCGTGGTACTGGCCGGTAAAACTTACCATGCCAATAACGTCGGTTTTAATCTGTGTTTCGTCAATGAGCGAAGCATTGTCATAGTTTAACTCCAGCATGATCATTGTATCAAATAATGTTTTCGTTGTTTCCTTAATATCGGAAGTAATCCCATCCATGATCCCCTTAACATCCATCGTGTAAGCTCCTTTTGATTTTTTTTCGGTTTTTTTAAATTGCCCGGGCTCAAATAGCTATTAAAAAGGTACGTTTCTATTTAATTTGCAAAAAAGCGCCTAATTTGGTTTTTAATTGGTCTGGCGTGAATGGCTTTGTGAGATAGCCATTTGCGCCGCTGCCTGTTGCCTCCACTACCTTTGCGTCGCTGCCTTCGGTGGTACACATCACGATAGGGGTCTGGTTTCCGCTGCCCCTGAGCGCCTTTACAAACTCAATCCCTGTCATATTGGGCATGTTCCAATCGCAAAGAATCAGGTCAATGCTGCTATCTGCGGCAATTTTGGCAAGAGCTTCTTTTCCGTCTCCCGCTTCCACAAATGAATCAACTATCAACCCGGACTGTTGAATGTTTCTCTGGATCATTTTGCGCATTACGGTTGAATCATCAATTATTAATACCTTTGGCATAACACTCTTATC
The DNA here is from genome assembly GCA_001828295.1 of Planctomycetes bacterium RBG_16_41_13. Next base: position 2,016 of record MHYI01000183.1, read on the forward strand.
TCCTTCTGTTAAAGATTAAAATGAATATATTTCTTAAAATTCATGCCTGTCTCACCGTAATTATTCAGCTTAGATGGTTTTTTGCAAAAAAGGCGCTTCAGGAGTTCTGAAATTACGGCAGTATATTACCACAAAATTATATAATTTTACAAGGTAGCATTATACAGAAAGGTAGCATTATACAGAATTGAGGGAAAGATTTTAAATAAAATTTAAGAAATTCCAGCGCTTCTGAAAATCGCGATACTTTATTTTGAACGGTTTATTTTTAATTTTCTTGAAAGGTTTATAGAAATTTGTTTTATTAACGCTTATGGAAATCAATAAAAATACCGTAATTAAAGACCTCATAGAGGCGCATCCGGAAACACTTGCAGTATTCAAAAAGTATAACCTGGTTATTGCCGGCGGTGTGCGGGGGCCTAATGAGCCAATAGCTTTTTTTGCTAAGGCACATGAGGTAGATTATGACACGTTGGTGAGAGAATTAAATGAAGCCATTGAAAAAGGCGGAGGGGAGCATGTTGAACTTCCTTTGTTAGAGGTAGATAAGGTATATGAAAAGTTCGCAAAAGCTGCGATTTTATTTACCCTTACCGCAGGGGTAACATTTGGCGCTATTATCCTTAGTTATATTGCAATTAAATTAGATTTCAGCGCAACGTACTATGCCCTCATTCAGGCGCATGGTTATGCCCAGCTAGTGGGGTGGGTAGGGCTTTTTATTATGGGGTTCGCTTTATACATCATACCGAGAGTAAAAAATACAGAACTGAAGCATAAAAATTTAGTAAATGTATGCTTTGGGTTCATTATTATCGGCATTGTTTTAAGGGCCGTTGTACAACCTGTTCCGTATAGTTCTGTCAGATTCCTGCTTCCAGCATCCGCAATGTTTGAGATTGGTGCAGTCCTGTTGTTTTCCTTCATTCTTTTTAGTACGATATCTGCCAGTCAGGAAAAGGTTGGCATATTCGATAAATTTTTCAAGGCGGGGCTACTGTGGTTAGTGATTTCCTCATTGGTGAATTTGGGGATGGTTATTTATTTATATAATAAATCACTTCAGGAGATACCCAAAACAGTTTTTAGCCCTTATGTACATTTGTACCTCTTTGGTTTTGTTTTTATGTTTATTTTTGCTGTCAATATAAGGACAGTATATGCTTTTCTTGACATTAAGCCCGTCCGGGAAAAGGCGATTAACCTGAGTTTTTGGATTCTTAACGCATCTATACCCGTTTATTTTATTACATGCGTATTTGCCGGTAAAAGTGTTGTTGCGCTGCGGTTTTCACAATTGGTGGTATTCTTCATGGCATTCGCCGTTTTTTCATTCATTTACGGCTTGCGCGTCTTTGAGAGGTCTACAAAAGAACTTCGTGATGTTGTAATGGACAGGAGTTATACAAAAACGATACGCGCCGCTTACATATGGCTTATCGTCAGTATGCTAATACTCATTACCATGCCTTTTTTGCATCATAAAACAGAAATATTAAAGCAATTTCATGGTTCGTTTAATCATGCCGTCACCGTAGGTTTTATCACGATGATGATGATTGGTTATGCTTCAAAGATGGTTCCAACGTTTACCGGCATCAATATGCACAGTATTAAACTTTCAAATATTACTTTTATACTTTTAAACACAGGATGTTTTATTCGGGTGTTTTCCCAGATGTCCGTCGGCATAAGCGGAGGAAAACCTGTTTTTTATGGCATCGTGGGAACATCGGGATGGTTTGAGCTGGCCGCGATAGGGTTTTTTGGATACAATTTATGGAAGACCATGAACACTAAGGAAGAACCTAAACCTTCTGAAATTAAAAAATTAACGGTGGTAGACAAGGATACGAAGGTATTTGATATTGTGGACCAATATCCGGAAACATTGCAAATCTTTCTTGATTATGGATTCAGCCAAATGGCGAATCCTGTTATGAGGAATACTATGGGAAGAGTGGCAACCATCGATATGGCTACAAAAATGCATAATGTAGATAGGGAAAAATTCATTCAATCCCTTAACGATAAAATCGCCGGCAGAAAATAATCCCATCCCCCTTTTCAAACCATGGCAAAAGAATCCCGAATATCCTTATTCGATTTAACCACGGGTTTATCAGAAACCGTTGATTTAGTTAATCCCGCATGGGTAAATCATCATATGCAGGTTGCTTATATCGCTTTTAGCCTCAGCGAAGAACTGGGGTTATCCATGGAAGAAAAAAGCGATCTCGTGTTGGCGGGGGCTTTGCATGATATTGGATGTTATTGCCATGCAGAAAGAATGGACCTTCTCAAATTTGAGAGCGAATTTCCTCACGAACATGAAGAATTAGGATACCTCTTCCTTAATGAATTTAAACCATTTAGTTCCATCGCAAATCTTATACGATTTCATCACGTCCGCTGGGATAAAAAAAATAAAATACAGAAATCGGGGAAAAAGGTGCCATATGGCAGCTATATATTACATATTGCGGACAGGGTTTCCATTTTAATAAATAAGCAGGAAGAAATACTCGGGCAGGTGGACAGTATTTGTGAAAATATAACGGCACAATCCGGAAAAATGTTCATGCCGGAACTGGTAGATGCCTTTGTGAAATTAGCAGAAAAAGAGTATTTCTGGCTTGAAGCCACTTCTTCACTGCTCTATGTAATCCTGTCCGGCAGGGTAAAAATGCCTTCTATTTCACTGGACATGGAGCATCTCGTTTCCTTTTCTAAGGTATTTTCAAGAATTGTAGATTTCAGAAGCTCTTTTTTTGCCACGCATTCTGCCGGCGTTGCGGCTACGGCTGAAAAGTTGGCGCAATTTGCCGGTTTTTCAAAACAAGAATGCCAATGGATGAAAATTGCCGGTTATGTACACGATATCGGAATGCTTGTGGTGCCGATAGAGCTGTTGGAAAAAGAAGAACCGTTAACGGAAGAGGAGTTTGGCATTATTCGTAAGCATCCCTTCTATACGCATCTTATCCTTAAAAGCATCGCGGCTTTCAAGGATATTGTTTCGTGGGCGTCGTATCACCACGAAACGTTATCAGGGACAGGCTATCCTTTCCATGTCAAAGAGGATAATCTCCCGTTGGGAGCGCGAATCCTGGCAGTTGCCAATGTATTTACCTCCCTCACAGAAATCAGACCATACCGGAATAAATTTTCCGGCGAAACAATTCACGAAGAGCTTAAAAAATTGGGAGAAGAATCGAAACTCGATCCCAATATTGTTTCAGCACTACTCTTGCATTTTAATGAAATTAATTCTGCACGAATTGCCGCACAGGATGAAGCGAAAGAAAACTACCTTAAAACAGAATGCATACTCCTGCACTTCGAATAATAATGTGCAGGTACGCGATTACTTACTATCAATGGGTTGCAGTTTGATTCTTTTTTCCATGATATTTTTATCCCGCAAAACCTTTAATGTAACACTATCCCCCACTTTGTAGCGGGACAACTCCTTGATGAGATCCTCAGAATTATTCACCTTGTTTCCCTCTACCTCTATAATTACATCCCCCAAAAGTATGCTGCCCGTGCTGTTTCTTTTTGTTCCCCGTAAACCGGCCTTGTCTGCCGCCCCATTTGGAATGACTTCAAGAAGACATGCACCTTGTATTTCAAGCCGTTTTGTAATGTTATTGGGAACAAGGGTAATGCCCAAACCCGGACGTTCTACTTTTCCCATTGCAATTAATTGAGAAACATTACGGTTTATTGTATCAATGGGAACCGCAAATCCAATACCTGTACTCGCACCGCTGGGACTTATAATTGATGTGTTCATTCCGATAACTCTTCCAAAGGAATCCAGTAAGGGACCTCCTGAATTTCCAGGATTAATGGCGGCGTCTGTCTGGATAACGTCAAAAATGGTTCTTCCCGTCATAGCCTCAATCGTTCTTCCAAGCGCACTGATAATACCTGTTGTAAGAGTCAGATCAAGACCGAATGGATTGCCGAGCGCCAGTACTTTCTGGCCCACCTGCAGATCGGAAGAAGTACCAATGAGTACAGGTATCAGTTTTGTTTTTGGCGCATTGATTCTAAGCACCGCAATGTCATGGTCGGGATCAACGCCTACGAGGCGGGCGTCCCACACAGAACCGTCGTTCAACGTCACATCTATTTCATTCGCATTGTAGATTACGTGAAAATTAGTTACGATATGACCGTTTTCATCCCAGATAAAACCAGAACCGGCGCCCTGCGGAATCTTGAAAACATCCAGCGAGAACAAATCCCTTCGCACCTGTTTGTTTGTAATATATATCACGGAAGAAGATGTCATCTTGAAAATGTCTATGGTAGCCTGCTCCTCTTTGCCAAATGTACCCGGGGATGGCGTTACGGGACGGAACTCTACTTTATCGCGTGATAAAGTCCCTGTTGCGTGGTAAAAAAATAATCCTGCTATAATTAAAAAAAAGTAGGGGAGAAATTTTGTGTATTTCCTGTTCATATCGTATCCTTTCAAGGTAGATGAAAATTCTGGTTCTTCTCCCAATTAGTCAATAAGAATTGAGAAGAAATTCCTTTACGGTTTAATTATTTATAATTGTATGATGTTTTGTCAAGCATAGGGTTTGGGTTCAATTGCAAATAAGCTGTAACACTTTAGTTTTTTGAACCACCAGCAGTTCCTGCTTGTTCCCAAACTCCTGTTTGGGAACACAATTTTAAAGAGAAACTCTGTTTCTCGTCTATTTACGCTACCAAACTGATACTTCACCATGTTCAGCACAAGGTTTG
>MHYI01000184.1 GCA_001828295.1 Planctomycetes bacterium RBG_16_41_13
AATTACGCTGATGTTAAATGTATTCCTCCCACATCCGATGGGATATGGAATAAGACAATTGACTCTTCGGAGCAAATGTGGCATGGCCCTGGTTCTCTTCTTTCACACGAGCTTGTCCCCGGCAGTGAAATAACTATGAGAGGAAGGAGTTTTGTCCTATATTGCAAGGATACCATGGCAAATTTACCTTTAACTCAGCCGTAATATTTGGACTTAACTCAATAGTCTTTTGTAGTTGTAAACTCCTGCCTGTCTCCCGTGGAACATGGAGAGCAAGGCGAAGCCATAACGCCCTATTGCGCAATGCGCTCACACCACGCGTCCGTGCTAATGACCTCGCTGAGCAGCATCTGTTGCGCGCACAAAATGGCGCGCTGTAATTCCTCGGCGCTGACCTGCCCCGTCGAGTTATCGAGAGGCAAAGTCCCCGTTGCATCACTCATAAACTCAACGTTAAATCCCCGATGCACTGCCTGCCGCGCTGTGGTGTCACAGCACATATAATAGTGGTTTCCGCCTTCTTTTTGCATGGCGAGAGAATTTTATCTCCAAAGCAATTTGTCCTTTTATTCTCTTATCTTAAGCCTAACTGCGCTCCGACCCTCCCGACCACGGCCGGGAGGAACATCCACATCATGGATGAACACCACGAAGTACGTCAAAAGGCAATAAAACCTATTTGACTACCACAAAACAATCCATGACAAAAGGTCTTTTCCCGTGTGCATTCCAGTGCATGTGATTGTTATCAAACCATCAGCCATATATCTCATCGGCATTCATACAAGATACGGCACGCGCAACAACTTCCGCCAATACCACTATGTCCTCAACACAGAATATCTTTGTTATGGTTTTATCAAAAAGTATATTTGCCTCAGGACCAAACTCTTCATCCGCTTCCCAGAGTTCAATTAGTATTGGGACACCTTCAAATGCTTCAATTACAATTGCTGCGTCTGCGCGGTTTGCCTTTTTAGCAGGTAAATTATGCAACACTGAAAATATATTGAATATATTATCCCCATACCTTTTCAGTATCACATCAGTAGCTCGCTTCTTAAACACATCGGCAAAGCTATTTATAGAAGAGAGTCCATTAAAACTGAGATATTCTCCGCTTACTACTGGTAAACCAGTTATTTTTTGCGATAAATAATGAAGGATTAGGACCGTTCTATGATCCTCTACTGGTATATTATTGGGCAACGATAATACTTGGCGGAGCTTAAAATAAACCATGTACTCATCACCAAGAAATTTGACTTTGATATTATCTGATATACTCGAACCTGAGAGGTTATGCCATGATCTTTTTATTGCTGACTCAAATTGCATGTTGAAGATTGTGCCATTTCTGTTTGATAACGGAGCGCAGTTAAGCTGAGGGACAAAGTCCATTCTGCTCCAACAGGGTCAGGTCAATGTCGGAGCCGTTTTTAAATGAGCGTATTAGCAAGCGTATTAGGGTCACAGATATTGAAAATAGAATATAAAATCTGGTCAGTCTCATCCTTAAATCTCTTCTTTGTTTTCATTTGTTCGCTTATCCGCAGAACGGATTTTGTCATCGCACTTAAACTTACACCAAAGCAACGCATCGTGAAATGATATAGTACCCTACATTGGTATATTGGATTCTTCATGGTCTTGATATAACAACGGTCAAAAAACTCATTGTTACAACATTGAGGTCTGACCCAATTTGCTTCTACTCTTTGAGAAAGTCCATACTGGACGCCGCGTCAAGACGTTCGTAAAGAAATGGCTCAGACATGCGATGTCTCCGTCTTTTTATCGTAGAACACAACGCCTACGCGCCTGATGTGGTCAATCACATCAGGGTCGCTAATTTGGTGAAAAATGGACAAATCGAAGGTGTAGGGCAGGAGCAGGTCGTCTATCTCGTCCATAATGCGGTAAAGCACTTCGAGAGTCAAATCCTCCCCGCCAAACAGCGTCAGGTCAATATCGGAGCCGTTTTTAAAGTTGCCTTTGGCGCGTGAGCCGTACAGCACTGCCTTTTCCACCGGCGGGTATTTGGCAAAGACGCCACAGATTTTTTGGATAGTTATTTCTTTCAAACCGAAGCGCGGGGTCATTTCTGTTCCTCTTTCAATTTTTGCATTCGGGCATGAAAATCTGAAAATTCGGCAGAGTAGGAATGAATGATGGCAGACACAATGGCCGTCGCGGTTTCTTCATTGTACGTATGCGAGGTCAGGTTGCGGCTTTCAATCATTTTCATCCATGCTTCTCCGTTTTCAATCAAGCCTGTTTTAAAGGCTTCGCGCGTTGCATCTTTTGAACCATATATTTTTTTGACGCCGCGCTCCTCCAGAAAATCCTTCAAGGTGTTCCATGCCATTTCGTGAGTATATTCAAAAGCCTGGATTAGCCCTTGTTCTTCGAGTTTTGAAAGTTTACGTTGTTCCGACAGTTCGACGGCATCCTTCAATTGGGCAAATGCCTTGCTGAAGTGATTGAAACGTTGAATCCAGCGGATGTCTTGTACGCTCATAGGGTGTCTCCGTAGAATGTCTTGTTCAATACCTTATCTTCTTCGCTGACCTTGAATTGTGCGTCGTCAATTTCGGAGAGATTCACGTACAACTGGTTCTTGTCCAGCAGTTCCGCCAGCAATGGTGTTTTTGTTTTTCAATGCCCTGCCCTGAGCCTGCCGAAGGACAGTTCTCTCCTTTGCCAAGTTCTTCAAAATCCCTGATGGCTTCCTCGGGCATTTCGGGGTTGACGTACCAATTAAGGAACGAACCTTCCGCCATGTCTTTCCAGATTTTCAAAAGCTCTTTGCTTGACTTGCTGACTGGATGAGCGTGCGGTCAATCTTCCAGGCGCGGTCTTGCACAGCGGCAAGCAGGTTGATTAGTCTCGCGTTGAATGACATCTCTTACTCCTGTGTTTTGTGAAACCCCTGGCTAGATTAAGCAGCATTTATTTTTATTATTTTAGAGTATTAAATTTATTTCTCAATAGTTTTTTTGTGATTATCGTTTATCAATATCAATAATGATATAAGTAATTGGTTTTGAAATCATCTTAATTTATTAAATAATAAACACGGCATGAGGAAATTTCTTGAGTATTTTAAAAAGGTGAGTTAGTATTTGTGCTAATTATGTGCTAGAAATGATTGAACTTATTAGAATAGCCATAATGCTAACAATAGGGTAAAATGGGAAACCAGTTACAAACATGAACCCGCTGGAAATCCGAAATCCAAATTCCAAAAAGTGACGCGTCACACGGCACCCGACACTCGTCACTTAAAACTTTAGGAGACTTGTTAATGCCTTATGAAGAAGCCTCCCTTCCGGATGATCCTATCTGGTATAAGGACGTCATCATTTACGAACTACACGTAAGGGCATTTTACGACAGTAATGCCGACGGAGTCGGCGATTTTAAAGGGCTTATCGAAAAATTAGATTACATAGAAAATCTGGGTGTTACCGCCATATGGTTGCTTCCCTTCTATCCCTCTCCTCTCAAGGATGATGGATACGACATTGCAAATTATTTCGGTGTTCATCCGGATTATGGTTTATTAAGAGATTTTAAGGAATTTATCAAGGAAGCCCATGGAAGGGGCATACGGGTCATTACAGAACTCGTCCTGAATCATACTTCTGACCGGCATCCCTGGTTCCAGCTTGCCAGAAAGGCAAAACCGGGTTCGGCAATGAGGAATTTTTATGTGTGGAGCGATACCCCTGAAATGTATAAAGAAGCAAGGATAATATTCAAGGATTTCGAGGCATCAAACTGGACATGGGATACGGAGGCGAAGGCTTATTACTGGCACCGCTTCTTCTCGCACCAGCCTGATTTAAATTATAACAATCCCCTTGTGCGTAAAAAGATCATGAGGGTTATTAATTATTGGCTGGATATGGGGGTTGACGGATTCCGTTTAGATGCCGTTTCTTATCTTTTTGAAAAGGAAGGAACAAATTGTGAAGGCTTGCCGGAAACACATACATTTTTAAAGGAACTCAGGTCATATATTGACAGTAAGTTTAAAAACAAAATGCTCCTTGCCGAGGCAAACCAGTGGCCTGAGGATGCCATTGCGTATTTTGGAAATAGAGACGAGTGTAACATGGCATTTCATTTTCCCCTAATGCCCAGATTATTCATGGCAATGTGGATGGAAGACAGATTTCCCATCGTTGATATCCTTGAGCAGACACCATCAATGCCTGATACGTGCCAGTGGGCATTTTTCTTAAGGAATCACGATGAACTTACCCTTGAGATGGTAAGCGATGAAGAAAAAGATTATATGTACAGGGTCTATGCTAAGGACTATGTTGCGCGTATAAATCTTGGCATCCGGCGGAGACTTGCCCCTCTTCTTGGAAATAACAGGAGAAAGGTGGAAATTATGAATATCCTCCTCTTTTCTCTCCCTGGCACTCCCATTATTTATTATGGGGATGAAATTGGCATGGGAGATAACTATCATCTTGGCGACAGAAACGGCGTAAGAACGCCCATGCAATGGAATGTGGACAGAAACGGTGGTTTTTCCCGCGCCAACCCTCAAAAACTCTATCTCCCCCTCATTCTAGATCCCGAATTTCATTACGAATCAATTAATGTCGAAAACCAGGAAAAAAATCAGGCGTCTCTTCTCTGGTGGATGAGAAGGGTTATTGCTATGAGGAAACGTTTTAAGGCGTTTGGGAGGGGAACTATTGAATTCTTATTGCCTGATAATCCAAAAGTACTTGCATTTACACGTCAGTATAAAGAAGAGATTGTTCTCGTAGTGATTAACCTTTCCCGCTTTTCACAGGCTGTCGAACTCGATCTCTCAAAATTTTCAGGATATCTACCTGTAGAGATCTTTAGTGGAAATAAATTCCCTGTCATAAAAGAAGTTCCTTATTTACTTACCCTGGGGCATTATGATTATTTCTGGTTTGCATTAAAAAAAGAAGAAGCCGTACGATTCGGGAAAATACGGACTATTCCTGAAATAAGCGGTATCTGGAAAACAATTTTTACGGGAAAAACAAAAGAAATATTTGAAAGGGAAATTTTGCCTTCTTATATAAAGACGTGTAAATACTTTGATGGTAAATTTCAGGATATGCGAGAGGTAAAAATTATCGAAAATATTAAAATTAAGGAAGACGGATGTCATACGCAGATTCTTTTACTGGAAGTCAAATACGCAGCGGGACTATCAGATATATACCTTCTCCCCCTTTCTTTTGCGCCCGGCGATAAAGCCGAAAGTATAGTTATAGAAAATCCTTACGCAGTTGTTGCGCACTTACGGCATGGAAATGTGGAAGGGATTATATACGATAGCATCAACGATGAGGAATTCAGAAAACATTTCCTTCTCATACTTGCAAAAAAACATAGTATTCGGGGACTGTATGGAGAACTTATCACGTATACAGGAAAATACTTTAAAAAATACAAACTCCAGGAACTCAGTATGGTGAAATCTCAAGTTCTCAAAGCGGAGCAGAATAATTCATCCATTCTTTATGGCAAAGAACTCATTTTCAAACTTTACCGCCGCCTTGATGAAGGAATAAACCCAGAATTGGAAATTTGCAGATACCTTACCGAGACGCTTTCTTTTTCCCATACACCACCGCTTGTGGGAGCGGTCGAATACAGAAGACATGGATACGAACCAATAACTTTAGGGATGCTTCAGACTTTCATACCAAATGAGGGAGATGCATGGACGTACACACTTGATTGGTTAGGAAGATACTTTGGCAGAATCCTTGCCAGAAAAAATGAACTTCAGGAAAAACCGACCGTTCCATCCTTTCTTTTCGAGAGTGCGTTTCAGGATATACCTGAGCTTTTTCAAGAATTAATAGGCGGCGTATATCTTGAAATGATAAGCCTTTTGGGAAAAAGGACGGCCGAACTTCATTTAGCGATGTCATCTGAAATAGAAGATGTGAGCTTTGCGCCAGAATCTTTCTCGGTATCCTATCAAAGGTCCCTCTATCAATCCATGCAGTCTCTTACGAAAAGGGTTTTTTCGCTTCTGAGGAAAAATGTGAAAAATCTGCCGGATAATCTCAAAGGACTGGCAAACGAGATGCTGAATCGTGAAAAAGAAATAATGGATCGATTCAGAGGTATTCTTAAGAAGAAGATTTCGGCAATGAAGATACGAATCCACGGAGATTATCATCTGGGGCAAGTCCTTTATACGGGAAATGACTTCTTTATCATTGATTTCGAAGGGGAACTTGCAAGGACACTGAGTGACAGGAGATTGAAAAGGTCGCCTCTCAGAGATATTGCAAGCATGATAAGGTCGTTCCGGTATGCGACCCATGCCGCTCTTTCAAAATATACCCCAATAAAACCGGAAGATATTCCTGTATTGGAACAC
>MHYI01000185.1:0-485 GCA_001828295.1 Planctomycetes bacterium RBG_16_41_13
GTACCAGATTGCACAGATTATATGAATTGGTATTTTTTATCTCTGTGTACTCTACTGAAATCTGTGGTTTCTGCTGTTATATTTAAACTTGACTCATTTGTGTAGATAACTCTTGGATAAAGATTTTTAATGAAACCTCTCCTGATAATTGTAATATCGATTTTTTCTTTTCTCATAGCAAATACCTATGCAGACGTTGCCGTTATTGTTAATAAATCAAATCCCATATTGGATATATCTTACAGTGAACTGGTACAAATTCTAAAGGCAAAGAATCAATACTGGCAACGCAACGATATAATCACACTGATATTTAAGCCCCCGTCATCAAAGGAAACACGTATATTAATAGATAATATATACAAGACAGACTATGAAAATTTTGAGAAATACTGGTTGCTAAAAGTATACAAGGGCGAAGTAAGAAGAGCTCCAAAGATAGTGAATTCTGTTGGAACCGTAAACATCCTTGTTTCAGAAATTTC
>MHYI01000185.1:587-3017 GCA_001828295.1 Planctomycetes bacterium RBG_16_41_13
TAAATAAATGATAACAGTTCACGGGTATGTGTAAATGGTGTATGACAACCCCCTAAATCCCCCTTTATTAAGGGGGACTTAACGAAATCCCCCTTAATAAAGGGGGCAGGGGGGTTGTAATTCTGTATTTATTTCGAGTCGGCTGAACTGTTACGACACTTTAATGTAGAGGAAAAGAATGAGGATTGGACAACGTCTGGGTCTCGGTTTTTGCCTGATTTTGACATTATTGACAGGACTGATAATCTTCGTTTCAATTTCGTTGACCTTGATACTAAATGCACAAACAAAGGTTGTTGTCCATACCACTAATAAGAATAACTACTCGTTATTGATGCAGCAAATAGAACACTGGCTTGTAATAACAGAAAGAATAATAAAAGAGGGAGACTTAATTGATTTAGATTATCATGAAATATTGAAAGCCCAGATAGAAACCAAATTCAAAGAAATATCATGGGATATTTACGGAGAAGGATTAGACAATCTGCGTAATGAAATCATACAACGTTTTCATAAGATTGAGGCATTAGGCGAGGAAATGCGGATGTATCTAAAGCTTGGAGATGCCGCAGAGGGGCAAATAAATCCAAATGAAATAATACAAGCATTTGAAACAGGGACTCCCATACTAAAAAATGCATTGTCCAGTCTTAATACAACGATTACTGCTTTGCATAAACAAATTGTGTCTTCTTCGGAAAAGATAAAAAGGAATTGCTGGTATTCTACTTGTGGCGTTGTTCCATTGACGGTTGCTTTTGCTGTTGTTTATGCGTTTTTAATAACAAGAGGCATAACAAAACCATTAAATATCCTGAGTAATGCGTCAAAAAAATTTATGAAAGGAGAGCTTGACTATAATGTAGATATACCGGCAATAGATGAGATTGGTTTTCTGGCGCAAAGCTTCAATGATATGGCCAATGAACTTGCACTCAGGACCCGAAAATTATCCCTTGCTATTGAATACAATCCTTGTTCAATTATGATGACTGACACAAAAGGCACCATTCAATACGTAAACCCCAAATTTACAGAAATTACCGGCTATACAAGCGAAGAGGCCGTTGGGCAAAATACACGTATATTGAAATCCGGTAAAACACCCCCCGAGGAATACAAACGTCTATGGGATACGATTACCCAAGGCGAAACATGGGAGGGAGAATTTTATAACAAGAGAAAAAATGGGGCTTATTTTTGGGAAAAAGTGTCCATTTCACCAATAAAATGCTGCACTAAACCTGAAGGTGTTACTACACATTTTGTTTGTATTAAAGAAGACATAACCGAACGTAAACGCTCTGAGAATGAAAGACTGTTATTGCAAACGTTAACCCGGCTAGTTAGCACATCAGAAGGTTTCTACTCTTCCATTGAAACGGTATTGCGTGAGGTGTGCAAAACAACGGACTGGGTGTATGGCGAGGCATGGATACCTTCAGAAGATAACTCCCGTCTTGAATTGTGTCCGTCATGGTACGCCGGTGATAGCAATGGTTTGAAAAACTTTAGAAATGTGAGCGAAGGGTATACTTTCCCGCTTGGAATAGGCCTTCCCGGCCGGACATGGTCTTACCGGAAAGCTGAATGGATAACTGATATTACAAAGGACGCACATTTTTTACGGGGATCACAGGCAGTGGAAGCAGGGCTCAAGGGCGCAATGTCCATTCCCGTATTGTCCGAAGGCGAGGTGATCGCCGTCATGGTTTTTTTTACATTTAAACCGCTGGCAGAAAGGGACGAACGGATGATTGAAGTTGTTTCATTATTGGCAAGTCAGCTAGGGACGCTCATCCAGCGGAGACTATTCGAGGATCTATTGAAAGAGAGCGAAGAACGCTTCCGTTCGATAAGCGAACTTACATCTGACTTTCTTTACAAGATTCACGTACACCCTGATGGCCAGATGGAATTACATTGGATAAGTAATGTCTTTACCGCCATAACGGGTTACACTGCGGATGATATGAGGCGTCATGACGTGTGGGATAAAACAGTTCATCCTGAAGATTTTCCTGGCATCGTGAAATTTTTGCAAACAGCCATTTCCGGCCAATCGGGAGAGTACGAATTACGATTTTTTACAAAACAGGGGCAACTCCTCTGGATGCATGTTTTTGCAAAACCGGTATTGGATACAGAGACGCGACGGGTAAAGGCTATTGTCGGTGCAGCAAAGAATATTACAGAGCGGATGCAAAACATGGAGACACTGAAAAAAACAGTAGCAGAAAGGGACGGCAGTATTAAAGAGATGGAAAGATTAATGGAGTTTGCTGCCATTATGAGTGAGGAGGTAAAAGAAGAAGAATTGTTGGGACATATGTCACATATATTAAGAACCCACTTCCAACCCGATTCCATGGCATTGTCACTATTCGATAAAGAAAAGAATATTATGAGCATACCTTTTATTTTCCC
>MHYI01000185.1:3033-3579 GCA_001828295.1 Planctomycetes bacterium RBG_16_41_13
GAATTTATAAGAAGCGAAGTTCTTGAAGACCCTTCACTCTGTCGCGTAATAAGGACGGGGGGGGAAATCCTCGTTGGCGACATCGATAAAGACTTTTCGTGCGAATGCTTGCGTTGTAAAATCGAGGGGGGGTATGCATGCCTTCCCATGATAGGCGGGGGAGCCATAGTTGGAATTGTTATAATGATAAAAAATGAAAAAGGTTATTGGAATGACAAAGAAAGGATAAAACATTTATCGTCCTATATAGGGATAGCCGCAGCAGCTTTGCAGAGGGTAAGGCTTTTAGAGATTGCCAGGCAATTGGCGATAACAGATACGCTTACCGAAGTATATAACAGGCGGTACTTTGATGATATGCTGGAGAAACAAATAGCCCTGACAAAAAGGCAGAATGAACAGGCAAGCCTAAGCCTTCTTATATTAGACCTTGACTATTTTAAGAAGGTTAATGATACCTATGGCCATACCATCGGTGATCGTGTATTGCAAGAGATAAGCAGGATACTAAAAGGTTCCATCAGGGTGACAGATGCATTGTGCAGA
>MHYI01000185.1:3617-4088 GCA_001828295.1 Planctomycetes bacterium RBG_16_41_13
CGACATAAAGAATGCCCGCGGAAAGGCAGAGGACATTCGAAGGCAAATAGAATCAACAGATTTTTATACGATAGCGCCCGGTCATTTACTTAAAGCAACGGTCAGTATAGGAGTTGCATCTTTTCCGGAATATGCCGTGGATTTTGGTACGCTGGTCAATGCTGCCGATAACGCCCTGTATAAGGCAAAGAAAAACGGCAGAAACAGAGTAGAAGCGCCGGAGATGCCATCGTTGCGATAATGATAACAGAGCAGGTAGGAGGAATTAGAAAATATGGGGACACTTCCCATATTTAACCACAAGGTCAAGCAAGAAATATGGGAAGTGTCCCCTAATTATTAAGAATCTCCGCTCACAGTTGAACTGACATGGGTGCATTCCCGATTTTTTGAAAAAACACAATCAGTGGCAAACAGTAACTCAAGCTTCCGGCTTGAGTTAAAAAAGCACAAGCAGGATGCTTGTGATAC
>MHYI01000185.1:4139-7677 GCA_001828295.1 Planctomycetes bacterium RBG_16_41_13
TAAAACATCCATGAACCTATGGTTCACAACGGGAGGGAAAATAAATAATCCACAAATTACCCCGATTTCCACAGATCAGGAGAAGATTAAAGAGGTTTTTTATCTACGCTAATCTGCGAATAAGAAGTATTTTAAGGAAGCAAACCTCTTACTATGTATACTGTACTATCATATGCATGGCAAATTTTTTCAAAAGACTAAAGTGTTGCAAAATTGTAAGCCTCTTGATTATTCCTTATGCATAGTATTCAAGCAGAACATTTAGTATCTCTTTTGTGTTTGTTTTGCTTTTATCAAATATTACTTTCCCATAAGGTTCTCTTGGCCCCCATCTGTCAAAGTTTGGTTTGGAAAAAAGAGCGATAGTTTTTGTTCCTACTGCAACTGCAAGATGCATTGGGCCTGAATCAGGAGTTACTATGACCTTACATTTTGACACTAAGGCGGCTACTTCGCGCAATGTGGCATTTTTTATGTATAAGGCAGGTCCTATTACCGATTGTATATATTTTTCATTTCCCATCTCTTCTGGCCCTATAAATATTACCATGGGGATATGCCGTGTTCTCAGGTTCTCTGCAATAATACCAAAACTTTCCAGATTCCATGCTTTTCCTTTTTTTTGTCTGCCGCCGGTAAATATGCCAATCGGTTTCTTAAATGAATCTCCGAAATGCAATCTGAAGAAATCTTCTGCCCTGAGCTGTTCTTCTGGTTTGAGTATAATTTTGCGTTCATCAAAAGCCGGTATCCCTATTTGTTGCATACATTCCCGGATTTGATCTACCTTGTGACGCGATTGTGGATGTTTAAAAACAGAGGTAAACAATATATTGCCGTCGTTTCGCCGACACCCGATGCGATGCCTGGTTCCAGATGCATATGTGATATAGGCGCCCAGTGAATTAGTCGCCGTGCTTAGATGAATGGCTGCATCGTACTTTTCTTTTCGAAGTATTGTAATAAGACGCCATAATCGTTGCGGAAGCACAGTGTCTATTCGTTTGATAGTATGAATTTGTTTTATGGCATATCCCTCCATGATGAATTTTGCATGCCTCCCTCCAACAAAACTGAATTGCACATTTGGCAGGGCTTTAATAAGCGCTGATACAGCGGGGGTAACCAGGATAGTATTCCCTAAACGTTGGTTTACGGAAACAAGCAGAATCTTCTTCATTGCATACAGGTTTGGCAAAGGTTCAACGCCAACATGCATCATACGTGAAAGGAAAAGTAAAAAGATACGGCGAATACTGAGTTTCAGGCAGCGCAGAAAACTTGAACGTTTGAAATGTTTCCCGGATAAAGCGAGACCAAATTCATCTTTTAAAACAGGGGTATATTGCTTTTCCATCTTTTCCTTTGATTATTCGTTGAAAAGAATATGTCACAATAAATGACAACTCTTATACCATGCAAACATTAAGGGTTGATGAAGAAGACATGAAGAAAGCTTAATGTGTAAGGAGATTGATACATCAATCAAAGGAAGCGTTGGTACCGCCTAAGATACGTGTAACTAAAAAACAGGTTAGCGATTGAAATGACTTTTTGGAAGGGTAACTAAAAAAGTGCTGCCTTTCCCTATCGTGCTTTTTACTTCTATTTTTCCTTTATGAAGGTCTGCTATGTTTTTGCAAATACTTAATCCAAGGCCTACTCCGCCGGTATCCCTTGACCTTGAAGCATCTACACGAAAAAACCTGTCAAAAATCTTGTCATGGTCATTTTCGGAAATTCCTATTCCGGTGTCCCTGATTGAAACAATAACTTCATTTTCCAAATCTTTCAGAGAAATGCAAATATTGCCGCCCGGAGAAGTATATTTAATCGCATTATCCAAAAGATTGGAAAACAAACGGTAGAGTAATTTTTGATCTCCATCTATCGTAATATTTTCCATCTTACTTATTGTGCAGTCTATTTTTTTAGTTTCTGTAATTACTTGAAACGCTGTGTAAAGTTCACACAGCATTTTTTTGAGATCAACACCATTGAACTCTTGTTTTGCGGCGTCTGTTTTCAGCAAAACCAGTAAATCATTTATCATGTTAATTATTTTTTCATGCTCAATTAAATTATTTTCTAGCAGTTCGCGATATTCTTCCGGGGTTCTTTGTTTTGCAAGCATTACTTCGGTTCCGGCTTTTAGTGCAGCAAGCGGCGTTCTTAATTCATGGGAAACGTCAGAGGTAAATTGAATAATTTTTTTGAAGGCATCTTCAAGACGGTCTAACATAAGATTAATTGTGTCCGTCAATTCTTCTAACTCACTTCCTGTATGTGCGGGTTTAAGTCTTGTATGTAAATTGTATGCCGTTATTGTTTTGGCTGCGTTTGTAATATATCCGACAGGATCAAGGCTTTTTTGGGCGATAAACCAGCCTCCTATGATAGTGATAATAACAATTCCAGGCATTATCACTATTATATCATCCCTGAAATTTTTTAATGTTTTGTATGATGGTTTCAGAGAGGTAGCCATCTGCAAAACATATTTCGGTCTGTTATCCTGGAATACGGGTATTGTTAAAAGAAGGAAGCTATCGGTTGAATTTTTTGGTTTGGCGGTATCGAATGTTTCATTTCCATTTTTTGCATTGTTAATTGCTTTTTCAAAAATTTTTAAAGGGAACTCTATGGAATTTACCGATGTAATGATTGAATTATTTTCTATGTCATATAACAATGCTGATATTTTAAAAAATTTCCCGCCGGAAGCTTCTTTTTCGATTTCAGTTTTCAGGGCATGCAAATTTAAATTCGTTTCCGTAAAAGGTTGTAAAATATCTTCACTTTCATCTAAAAGGATTGCACACATTTCTTTATTAAGTACATAGTATAAACGATAGTATAGGTATATTCCTAAAATGACTACTATTAGCAGTACTGAAGTTGCGTACCACAGTGTTATTTTAAAACCAATTGTTCTGAAAAATTTAATCTCTTTCTTCGAAAACATAGCCGACCCTTCTCACCGTATGTATAATGCCTTTATCAAAATCTTTCTCCAGTTTATTTCTTAAACGACTAATGTGAACATCGATTACGTTGCTAAAGCTTTCATAATTGTAATCCCATATGTGCTCAGAAATCATCGTTCTGGTTAAAATCTGTCCGGGGTTTCTCATGAAATATTCAAGAATAGAAAATTCAATGGGCGTCAATTCAATCCTTTGTTTATCCCGGAATACTTTTCTGGTTTTTGGATCAAGTGTTATATTGCCTGTTTTTAAAATTGATACATAATTGTCTGTTCTTCTCCTCATGCAAGCACGAATACGTGCTAACAGCTCGGAAAAAGAAAAAGGCTTGACTATATAATCGTCAGCCCCAATATCCAGACCGTTTACTTTATCATTTATGGAATCTATTGCCGTGAGAAATATTGCCGGCGTGTGAATTCCGGTGTTTCTTATTTGTTTCAGTACTTCCCTTCCATTGATTCCCGGAAGCATTATATCTACTACGATGAGGTCATAATTCTCATGTGTCGCCAAATGTAAGCCATCAATACCATTATGCGCTATGTCAA
>MHYI01000185.1:7694-7782 GCA_001828295.1 Planctomycetes bacterium RBG_16_41_13
TCAAGGCCTTGTTTTAAATACTTTGCAATTTTTTTTTCATCTTCTATGATTAAAATTTTCATTGGGAATACCTTTATTATTGGGTGCA
>MHYI01000186.1 GCA_001828295.1 Planctomycetes bacterium RBG_16_41_13
CGTAAAAAAAGAAAAACTCCTGCTCGTCTTCAACGATAAGTATTTTTTTACTCAAGTATCGCTCCTTTTTAATGAAATAGCGCCTTATTCAGGAATTTTCGGACGGCGCCACCGGTAGGGTAAATTTGAAAGAAGTTCCTTTTCCCGTGCCTTCGCAATCAACCCAAATCTTTCCTTTGTGCGCTTCGATAATATTTTTGCATAGCGCAAGCCCCACGCCGGAACCATACATAGTGGGATGTTCCTGAAAAAATCTTTCAAACAATTTAGAATATTCTTCTTTGGGAAGCCCAATACCCATTCCGGTATCTTCGACGGATATCTCCAGATAAGAATCTTTGTATTTCCCATAAATATTGATACTGCCGCTCTCCGTATATTTTATTGCATTATCGATAAGATTAATAAGCACACGCGAAATCTCGTTTTTATCGCCAACGGTCACGGGTAAATTTTCTGAAGAATGGTATGTTAATGTCAACCCCTTTTTTTCCGCCAGAAGCTTCATGCCCATAACAGTTTGGTGGATAATTTCATCCATTTGTATGGGTTCTTTTTTAAAGACGAAGCGACCTGATTCAAGGACGGATAAATCGAGTATGCTTTCAATCGTTTTCCTTAACCGTTGCAGGCTGCTGCTGATAATGTGTTCGTATCTTTCCTCTTTTGAACGGTCGAGATGCCCTTTTTTAATCTCCTTCGTCCATAAATCGATGGCCATTTGTACTTGTGCGACAGGAGATTTCAGTTCATGAGATACGTCCCGAATCATTTTGTCTTTCATTTGGTCGAGGGTGAGTAATTCTTTGTATGCTTTTTCCAGATCATGGCTTTGTTTTTCAAGTTCTTTGTTTATTTGTGTCAGGTCCTTTGTGCGCTCTTCTATAATTTTCTCCAGATTGGAAGTATATTCTTCCAGTGCGTGTGTTTTCTCTTCGACAAAGTCCGCCATTTTGTTGAAGGATTTTGATAATTCACCAATTTCGTCTTTTGTGGAGATGTTCACGCGTTTGCTGAAGTCGCCTTCAGAGATGCTTTTTGTCACATCGGTAAGATATACAATAGGCTCTGAGATTTTTTTCCCGAAGACGAATGCAAAAGATACAACGGCCAGCGTGAGTAAAGACAAAATCGAAACGGTTATTTTATGTAATCTTTTGACAGACCCATACCATTCGTCTTTGTCGATTTCCGCAATGATACCCCATTCCAATTCCGGCAACCATTGCCAGAACCCCAGAACGATTTTCCCCCGGTAATCAATATAACCATTTGCATCATATCCGGAACCGCCTTTTAAACATTCCGCAACGCCTTTGGTAAAATTGCCGGTAAAGGGGTCGATTAATTTTAATTCAAGGGTTGTTCTTTGTTTTACCATGCCGAAATCTTTAAGTGAGCTTAAAAACTTTGATTCGGAGACCATATACCCTTCTTTGTTAATAAGATATGTCTCTCCTGTTTTCCCGAGGCGAACACTTCTCATGAGTTTATTGATTTCCATAACATCGATTCGCATACACACGACGCCGATAATCTTACGTTCATATATTACCGGAGTGGTAATAAACAGCGTTGGCATGCCTTGTTCCAAATTACCGTATTCGTTTATGATGGGAATTACAGAGGGAACTATTGGTGATACATAGGTAGTACCCATTATTGCCTGTTTAAAGAATTCGAAGCCGGACACATTGGTAATAACTTTCCCGGTTGAAGTGGTAATTTTTAAATCTCCATTTCTGTCACAAATAAAGATTTCCTTATAAAGGTAAGTGTCTCTCGTGTATTTTAAATGGTGTAGCAGCCGGTAAAAATTTTCGCTGCCTTCAGATTTATAGATTACGCCGGGGACGTTAGGATTTTCGGCAATCAACCAGATGTCCGCCTTTCGTTCTTCAATCCATTTTTCGATAAGTTCCGCCTGTTTATGGCCGATACTGTCGAGGTTTTGAATTAAAGCATCACGCAAAGCATGTTCTTCCTTTGGATAAATATATACTATCGTAATAAAGATAGGAAAGGTGGAAAGAAGGATTGAAGAGAAAATAATTTTTTGCTTTATGGAAGTAAAAGAAAAAAAATGAAAATTATGAGCTATTGCGGAATAGTAGTTTTTCAGGTGCGAATAATGTTTCAATAACTGTTGCAGTAAGCTATCCATACGCCACGCGCTAAAATAATGCTAAAATGTCATGTTTGTAAAACGTAATTTGAGGCCGAAATTATTTAGAAGTTGTTTTCTATTGGGATTTTTTTCTTATAAAAGAAGGGATGTTTTTCAGGTGTTGGTCAATTATTTCATTGGTAATTTCTGTTGCCTCCATTTTCAGAGCAAAATCTTCAATTGATTTCTTTGCCTTGCCGCGGACGAATACCGGAATTCTTTTCAGACGGATTTCGGCGCCTTCTGTCCACACGGGCGCTGTTAACAATGGTTTTTTATTACTGGCAGAGTTGTTTAAATATGCCTGAAATTTTTTAATAATACCGTCGTTTTTGATAGTGCGTTCATTAAGAAATGCCTTGATTTTATCGACAACTTCTTTTTTTTGGGAACCGGTAAATTTTTGTTTCGCTTTGTCCCATGCTTCCATACGAAGTTCATCAAAACCGATGTTTTTAATGCGTTGCGATGCAAGCATCATTGATTCGTCCCGTATAGTAGAAAGGAATTGAGAGCTGATTTCGGGGTAACCGTGCTGCATCGCTTTTTTTTGCATAAGTTTGTAAATTCCGGGACGTACAAAATCCGGCGCGTTTAAAACGCGTTTCTTTGCCTCTTCAGACCACGGGATTTCATTATTTTCAGGATTTTCCGGTACAATATCTTCGGGATGTTCAGAAACGGGCTTTGTGATGGCGGCATCCGGGAATGCTGTTTTATTGTTCGACATCATTTCTTCCCGTGCTGCCCTCATAACCGCAAGCGTTATTTCCTGATAATTATTTTGTTCTGCAAAGCGTTCCACATTTTTTATAATCATTCCTCTTCCGAAAGAAGGTATTTGTTTCAGGATGGCGCGTGCTTCGTGGCTCCAGTCCATGGTAAAACATTCTTCCGTGCCAAAGGTTTCAGATGGTTTCAGTTGTATTACTTTGCGGCCAGACTTTCCCGGTATATAGTTACACCAGGGATCTTCGTCCATTTGGTTATTTGTTGCGGTAAGGGCGCGAGCCCGGCATCCTTTGCAAATTTCTTTAAATTCGCATATTCCGCATCTCCCGTTTAAATCAGCATGCCGTAGTGTTTGGAATCCGGCATTGTTGTTCCATATATCAACAAAACTTTTTTCCCTGACGTTTCCGCTCATGTTGGGTATGTATGGGCAAGGGGTGACATTTCCTTCAGGCGTTATTCTGCAGTAGTGTGTTCCTGCAGGACATCCACCGGCATATGTTCTTATTAGCGGTGAATTATTGTCATGTTCATATACAATTCTTCGATAGTGCGGGGCGCATTTTGCACCTACCATCATCTTTCCCTTATATTTTTCATGAAGGGTATACAGTTGCCGCAATGTTTGGTCGTACTGTTCCGGTGTGATATCGGTTAAATCCTGCCCTTTGCCGGTACATACCAGAAAAAACAAGTTGAACACCTTGGCGCCGAGTTTATAGGAAAAGTCAACAATATCGGAAATCTCCGTAATGTTATCACGGGTAACAGTAGTTTGTATTTGGAATCCTATTCCCTGGCGGCGGCATGCTTCTATTCCATTGAGAGTATCGCTCCATGCGCCGGTTATGCCCCGAAAGGTATCGTGTTTTTCCGGCTGAATAGAATCGAGGCTGATGCCAACCCCTGAGACCCCGCATAGCTTTAACCTTTTTGCTTTATCATCGTCGATTAAGTTTCCATTTGTTCCCAATACTACCATCATGCCTTTTTTAGATGCGTAATGCGATAAATCGTAAATGTCATTTCTTAAAAGCGGTTCCCCTCCCGTCAAAATGAGTAAAAGATTGGGGTTGAGCTCCGCCATTTGATCGATAAGTTTAAACCCCTCTTTTGTATCAAGTTCATAGGGAGATTGTTTGGTTAATGCATTGGCGTCGAGATAACAATGGTCACATTGTAAATTACAACGATAGGTCGTGTTCCATGAAATGGCGTATGGTTTGTATTGCATCAATAATTTCTCTGGAGAAAATTGAATTTCAGCGTATTCATTTTGAAGTAAAAGACCGGTTTGTTTTGGATTCTGAACGAACGGGTTACTTTATATGCCTCTCATGCACATCATGTACATATAGTAAAGTTTCTAGTCAAAATATATAAAATAAAAGAAAAAAAAACAATCATATAATCAAAAGAAGAAGGGGTGGGGGCTTAGGTTTTAAATCTCTTTGAAGATGTTGGTGAAACAATGCGTTGTGAAAATCAATTTTCATTTAGGTCATGGATGTTTCATTTTGTGAAATTATGAAAAAAATGCGTATGAAGTAAATTGCCTTGAATCCATTGGGATTGCTGATAAAATGAAAAAAGATACCTTTTTACGGTCAGTTTGTTCATTTTAATGTGGAGATAGTAAAATCAATGAAAGTGATTATAAATAATTTGAATAAAGTAGTTCCTTGTGTCCTGATGCTCTTTGTTTTCTACGGATGCGGCAAACCTCAATCCCCGGATACTATTGACGCAAAGGATGCGGGTAATGTTGTTGAAGGTTATGCTGCATCGCAGGAAGAGAAAAAAATAGTCAAAATTCCTGAAAATATGACTGCGGAACAGTATTATAATTACGGATTGGACAATATTAAAAAAGGGCAATTTGATGCATCAATTGCGGCATGGGAAAAAGCGATAGAGTTAGACCCGGCAATGGTGGCGGCATACGAAAAACTGGGAAAGGCGTATTATACGCAGGGTGAGTTTGATAAAGCCGGCCGCATTTATAGAAAAGCAATTGAGTTTGATCCCTACAATACAATGTTATATTTTAGTTTGGGGGTTGTGTACCGGATGAATTTGCAATATGAGGATGCAATTGATGCGCAACTGAAGGCATTATCGCTGGACCCGAATCTCGCTATAGTCTATAATGAAATGGGCTTGATTTATTGTAAACAAAAGAGATTGGATGAAGCCGTCGCCGCTCATAAAAAGGCCCTTGAACTCAATCCAAACCTGGGGAATGCGCATAATTATCTTGGTGTTGTTTATTTGTTGAAGGGTATGAGCAAAGAAGCAGAAGTGGAATTTGCTGAATACAAAAAATATGAAGCCGGCGGCCATATGCCTTCAGGTCATGGTGCACCTTCTGCTCACTAAGGAAATTGGAAAGGAGTGTCCTTTGTCCGGAAAAATTCTTTAATAGCGATTTGGTATTGCAATGTGTGGATTGCTGCGTTGTTATGTGAATTTCCACGCGGGTGTTGGTCGCGTAATGTCCGGCGCTACGATGGACAATGGTCATGCCGGGAATTGTTTTCCGTTATGAATAAGCGCAACTAGTCGGAATGCTCCTGCCTTTCCCTGTATTTTAAGAGTGCCAGTTGTGTGATGGCAAATTCTTCTATTTTTCTGGACTTATGTAAAACATGAAGCCAGTCTTCTGTTGTTCCGTAAGAGCCTTCATTTTTTAATGTTTTCTCTAAATTCTTTAAATCTAATTCCAATAACTCGAGTCTGTTCTTTATTTCTTTCATCATTAGTAGCTCCTGCTTGTATGGATTAATTTGCCGGTTTCGCGCAGACTCATGGGAAATAGTAAATGCATCACTTACCTTTTTTGTCCAGCCCTTTAGCACGGTATGCGAGACCTAGTTTTTTATGGAGCGCTTTATCTTCCGGTTTAAACCCCAATGCCTTTTTGTATTCATTGATGGCTTCATCAATTGCACCTGAGGAAAAATAAACATCGCCAAGATTATAGTGAATATTTGCCCTTTGGAGGGTTTTATTTGCAGGAATAAAGTGCAATGATTGTTTATATTCATTTGTCGCATCACTGTACAGTCCTTTGCTTTGATAAGCATACCCCAGGTTGTAATGTGTTTCCGGCGAGCC
This sequence comes from Planctomycetes bacterium RBG_16_41_13, assembly GCA_001828295.1. Next base: position 6,017 of record MHYI01000186.1, read on the forward strand.
GGGATTCTGAGCAAGGTCTGTTTGAAAGGCGCATATTGCCTCGTCCTGCAGCCCCATGTCGCGATATAACAAGCCAAGGTAATAATAAATCCTGGGATAGCGGGTATCGTTTTCCAGTATTTCGTTATATGCAGCAAGCGCTTCTGAGTAGTTTCCCTGATTTCCACACGCAAGGGCGAATTGAAAAATCTCGTCTTTGCTCATTTGTTTTAATTTTGTACCGATGTTTTGCCGGGTGGGATTTGCTTTGTTTGTATCGGTCTGAGCATTTTCAACGGTATAATTTGCCGGAGCATAAAGCGTCCCTATGTTTGCGTATTTGGGATCTTCTTTGCCGCAGCCAAGAACCGAACAAAAGCAAAATAAACTACATAACATGGGGTAAGCAACTTTCATATTTCATTTGGCAGTAAAAAAAGTTTTGGAGGACTAATCACGATAGGGTAAATGAAACATGCGTGATTTTCAAGGAAAATAAGTGGCATTATCAATGTAAATTAACTGTTTGAAAAGGGAGATGAATATTTATTAGCAGTGAGAGCAACAAAGGTTTGTGGGTGTTTTATAAACGTATTTAATAGTGCAAAAAATGACATGGGAATTCATTATTTTGAAATAGTTCGATACTGTTGCCAGTAAATAATTGAGAAAGAGGCAGACCTGGATGGAAAAAGTTTAGTTGCAAATATAAAACGATTTTTGTATAGTTAACTTATTCTCAAATCAGGGGTTGCTGTTATATGTATGAGAAACGAAGGTATTGTCATGATCTAAGTCACTGGTATCGGCATTTTGATATAACCATTTGAGGTATTACAGGTTAGATTAGCTGCTTATTAAAATACAAATTTATTGGTACATTACCCATAAACAATCAAAAACCTTTGCGAAAAATAGGGAGGGTTTTGTTTTTTTAAGTGAAATACAAATAATACACCTTTTTTGTTCCACGGAAAAATATTTAAACGGTAGTAGTAATTAATAAATTGCACAACCAACCTGTAAAAGGAGGGTATACAAAATGAGAAGTATTGCATTGCTCAATCAGAAGGGGGGGGTAGGGAAAACTACTACAACGGCGAACTTGGGCGCATGTCTTGCGGCATTAGGGAGAAGGGTGCTGGCTATCGACATGGATCCCCAGGCTAATTTAAGCGTGCATCTTGGAGTGGATATTCATAATTTACAAAATTCGGTGTATAGTCTAATCATGGGGAATTGTAGTCCTTCGGAGGTGATTTTGCACACGGCAAATATTGGCCTTGATATTATCCCCTCTACGATAGACCTCTCCGGGGCCGAGATTGAATTGGTTGGCATTGTTGGAAGAGAAACCGTTCTGAAAGAATATTTAGGGGACTCAATAAATACGTATGATTATGTGCTTATTGATTGTCCTCCTTCACTTGGGTTATTGACAATCAATGTTATGACGTTTGTGAATGAATTGTTCATTCCAGTACAAACTGAATTTTTTGCATTGCAGGGAGTAAGAAAATTACTTGATACGTATGAGATTGTGAAAAAACGATTAAATCACAATCTGGAGATTACCGGTGTCATTCTTTGTATGTATTCAAGTCGCGCTCGACTTTGTAACGAGGTGGTGGAAAAGATTAGAGAATATTTTGACGAGAAAGTTTTTGACACGATTGTAAGAAAAAATATTAAACTTTCGGAATCTCCCAGCCATGGAAAGCCGGTTATTACATATGCACCCGATTCGCATGGATCCGAAGATTATATGTCTCTTGCAAAAGAGGTTGTAAAAAGGGAAAACAATCATAGACACTAAGAAATAGTATTATCCGTATGTTTAAACTTCTCGATAGTTTGTTTTAGGGCTGATTTTCAATAGTGCAGATTTATTTTTGTAGAAGAAGATTTGTTCGTTTTCCGGTAAAAGCGATCCTTCCTTATAATATTGTGCATGAGGGTTGCAGTTATTACACCGAAAATTTCGAGGTAAAAGATGAAAAAGAAAAATGTACTCGGGCATGATCCCCTGGCCTGGATGAATTTGGGACGGGAAAGGAAACCGCCGTTGCCTGAAGGCGTCAAAGAGGAAGATAAAACCGTTGTAAAAAACAATCAACAAAAAGTGCAGGATGCTGCAAAACAACAATCTTTCCCATTGCTGAAGGAGGATGAAGATATTAGTATTTCAAAGGGTAATCAAGCGGAAAGGGTTTTTAATGTTATCACCGGCAGTAACGAGCCTCCCCCGAAGCCAAAAGTCGTAATTGGCCGTTTGTATGAAGAAATATCTAAAAAAACCGCAACTACCATTCCACCAAGTAACGAGGTGATAGCAGCACCGGGCGCGGCAAATAGGTTTCAAAAAACAGAACCACCTTCCCCAGGCTATGATACTGTAAAGACAGGTATGGGCATGCCGTCAATGGCAAATAAATTACCGGCTACTGGTTCTGGAATACAGTTTTCTACGTATCTTATCGTTGCATACACGGTATTGTTGCTTATTCTGGGATATTTTGTGTATACGGACTTCTCGAAGCGCACAAATAGACTGGAGGCAAAAATATATGCAATAGAGAGGGTCTTACGTTTAAGATAAGAGCGGGAAAATGCGGACAGGTTTTTTGAAAATGGCAACAAGGGATGATATTTTGTTTCTGAAAAATTTATGCTTAATACCTTGCATACTGTTTTCAGCTTTTTATTGTAGCGTGCTCACCCCGGAATATCTTCGTACCTCCATCCTGTAGTTTTAACATTAACCCGCCGTTATAGGATATTCCGATTACTTTGCCGGAATATTCCTTTCCATTGTCAGTGATTATCAGATCCTTTCCCACCGTGACACAATATTCTTTCCACTTTTCAGTAATATATTTAAAGTGTTCGTCCCGAAGAATTAAATACCACTTATCGATATATTGTAGCAATGTTCTGGCGAAAAATATGCGGTTAACGTATTCTTTTTTTTCTATCGCAATTGATGTTGGAAGTATACGCATTTTTTGTGGCAATTCGGTTTCTGTTGTGTTGATATTTATGCCGATCCCTATTAAAAATATGGGCTGTTTTTTGTGATTCTTTTCCATTGTTACCAGTATCCCCCCCCATTTCTTTCCTCCAATTAACAGGTCGTTTGGCCATTTGATTTCCGCTTGTAATAGGAAGGATTCACGAACCATTTCCGTTATTGCCACCGCTATTGTGCCTATTAACAGACATAAATTGTCAGGTTTCATAGTATATTTGAGCAGAATGGTAAGGAGCAAGCCCTTGTATTTTGGGCAAAACCAGATATGGTTTGAACGGCCCCTGCCGTTCGTCTGTTCTTCGGCAAAAATGGTAGTGCCGTTTTTAAAATCTGTTTGTAT
>MHYI01000187.1 GCA_001828295.1 Planctomycetes bacterium RBG_16_41_13
CATCGTTTATCCCCCGTTAGCGCACTGGGTATGGTCTTCAGAAGGCTGGCTTCTCGGCATAGATTCTCTGGATTTTGCCGGCGGGACGGTAGTTCATATTTGTTCCGGAGCCTCTGCACTTGCCGTAATTCTGTTTTTAGGTAAACGCAAGGGATATCCGAAAGGAGCAAAACCACCGCATAATTTGCCTTTTGTTATGCTGGGAACCGGTTTACTGTGGTTTGGCTGGTTTGGTTTCAACGCGGGCAGCGCGGTAGCCGCCGACGGATTAGCCGCAAACGCATTTGTTGTTACCAACACAGCAGCCGCAGCAGCAGCAACAACATGGTCACTCATTGAATGGGCATTCCACAAGAAACCTTCCATACTTGGCGCATGTTCCGGAGCGGTAGCCGGACTGGTTGCAATAACGCCGGCAGCAGGCTTTGTAGGGCCTATGGCTGCCATAGGCATAGGTGTTCCGGCTGCAATTTTATGCTACCTCGCCGTAGCAAAAATGAAGAAGGCTTTGGGTTATGATGATGCATTGGATGTTATTGGGGTGCATGCCGTTGGCGGAACATGGGGAGCGTTCGCAACCGGGCTTTTTGCCGATTCACTGGTAAATCCTGCGGCGCCAAACGGTTTGTTCCATGGAAATCCTGCCCTGCTGGGAAAACAAATTATAGGAATATTTGCCGCATGGGCATGGGCATTTTGCATTACCGCCCTTTTAACATGGTTTGTAAAATCAGTAGTGGGCTTAAGGCCTACAGAAGCCGAAGAAGACACCGGCATGGACCTTACACAACACAAAGAAGTTTCATATCACTATTATGAAGCACAGAGCTAATTTACTATTTGTACGGCACAAAGCGTACAAAATGATCAGATAAACAGGTATCTGGACATTTTTAATTGTTAAAGGAGAATCATGAATGAAGAAGATTGAGGCCATAATAAGACCGGAAAGACTCAGCATTGTTAAAGATTCACTGGAAGATTCTGGCTATCCTGGCATGACTGTCACCGACGTAAAAGGACATGGATCACAGAAGGGAATTACGGAACAATGGCGAGGCAGAACATACAGGGTGGATTTGCTGGCAAAGGTTAAAATTGAAATTGTTGTTGCAGACCAGGATGTCGATAAAGTCGTAGATTGCATCAAAAAAGAGGCGCAAACGGGCAGTATCGGCGACGGGAAGATATTTATTTCCCCAATTAACGATATCCACCGTATACGTACCGGAGAAAGCGGCGAAGCGGCTATTTAGACAACGGCAAACATGTGCTTTAATGCTGTCGTAAAAAAACAGGTGTTGGATCTCTAAAGATTCAACACCTGTTTTAACAATTGCCTGCCTTATTTTTTATACCAGAAAATGCCTTGTTTCTCCTATAATACAATGAACGCCTTGGATGTTTGTCCCCAGGAAATTTAATAGAAATTACTGATTGTTTAAATCCCTTTATGTTTACTTACAACAAAGACACCTTTCTTAATATTAACAAAATCATCTTCTCCAGCCTTGATATTCGTGAAGTTTATCAGACGATGAGCAATGAACTGTCAAAAATAATTGATTTTGACAGATTAACCATCACCCTTATAACCGAAGATAATAATTTATACGAAGCATTTGTGGTGCAGTCAAAAACGCGTGAAGATACCTACATCAAAGAAGGCGATTTGTACCCCATGAAAGATAGTCTCATGGAAAAAGTAGTGCAATCCCGCAAACCCGTAATAGTGGACGATACCGCCAAAAGCCAATTTGCAACGGACGTCTTTTTGTTTAAGGAGGGCATTCGATCAAGGCTGGGTTTTCCGCTTGTTTACAAAGGATGCATAATGAAACATCAAAAACTGTTTCACATCGATGAGAAAAAATATCCGATTGAATTCAAAGAACGCATAATAGGCAGCATAAATTTTGGCAGCAGGCAGAAGCGGCATTATTCGAAAAAGCATGTGGATTTTGTGTCAAAAATTGCACCGCAATTAGCCATGGCAATTGAAAATACACGGCTTTTTAACAGAATCAAGGATGCGGAAGAAAAATATAGAAATGTAGTCGAAAGTTCCCCTGACATTATTTTTGAATGCACAAGCGACGGCAAATTCTTTCTGATAAATCCTTCAGTAGAAAAAATACTGGGTTACTCCGTGCATTACTTCTATGATGCGGGCGGTTCCATACTTTCTCTATGCCACACTGATGACCAGGGGCAGGTGCTGCGTGAAATCCTTCAGTTATTGCATGGCGAGAAGGACTCTTTGATGGATTTTGAATTTCGTGTTGTCCACAAAAAAGGCAACATTGTGTGGCTGTCTTTGGAGGCAATCCCCATCAAACAAGATAATAAAATAATTGGCATCGAGGGGTTTTGCCGGGATATTACCGATAGGAAAAAACTGGATGAGTTAAAAAACAGTTTAATCCGTGACGTCACGCATGAACTAAAAACCCCTGTTGCTAAAATGGAAATGGCAATTGACATGTATAGGCGTTCTTTTGCAATAGAAAGTGAATCTACAGGGGAAAAAGAACTACATCTTTACAATCTCCTTCAAAACAATGTGAGCCGTTTGAAAAACATTATCAGAAATGTGCTCGATATATCGAGGCTGGAATCTGGAGTAGAACGTTTAAATATATCCGATTTCACCTTCGTCGAATTGGTGGACCAGGTTATCCACGAATTAAACCCTATCGCTATACAAAAAGGCAATACAATAACACATCAAATACCTGCCACCATTATTTTGAAAGCCGACCGGGAAAAAATGTATTATTTACTTGTTAATCTGGTCGGAAACGCAATAAAATTTACCAGTCATGGCCGGATCGATATATCGTTCATGATAACGCCCTACGGCTTTGAAGTGTCTGTAAAAGATACAGGAAAGGGACTGGACGACGAAGCAATTAAGCATGCGTTTGACAAATTTTATAAGGAAACCCCTTCCATACCGGGGTCCGGAATAGGTCTTGCGATAAGCAAAAACATTGTCGAATTACATAATGGCTGTATTTGGGCTGAGTCAGGCGGCAAAGGAAAAGGGGCAAAATTTACCTTCAGATTCCCCACATGCCATCTGATGAAACAAGCAACTTAGTGGTTTATCGTTTTTAAAGGAAGGTACATTATGAAAGATTTATTAATTGTAGAAGACGATCCTGAAATGCAGGAATTTTACAGGGATATGTTGAAAGGCGAACAATTCTCGGTCACGTATGCTTCAGACGGAGAAGAAGGACTCAAAGAAATGAAGGGGAAAAAATATGATTTGGTAATACTGGATATTCTGATGGAAAACATTACCGGCGACAGGTTGTTTGCCTTATTAAGGAAAGACAAACATTATAAAGAGGTACCAGTGATCATGGCGTCTTCATTAGACAAACAAACGTATCAATGCTTCCAGGCGTTGGGAAAGGTATCATTCCTGGAAAAACCATTCACAAAAGAAATGTTGATAACCGAGATAAACAAGTATTTATAGCTAAAAGCATCTACTCCCGGAAAAATCTAAAACAGTCCCCAGTCGGCAATCCTCAATCCTCAGTCCTCAATCTGCAATTTGCCGACTGCCGACTGCCGATTGCAGATTGCAGATTGCCGACTGAATAATGTACTAACGTGAAGGAGAAATTGCACTGAAAGCAGTATTCGTTCATTTATCAGGCAGCCGTCGTGGAAAAACAGAAGTATTTTCTTCCGATAAAATAACTATTGGCGCCGATGCATCAAATGAAGTTGCCTTTGACGCAAAAAAAGATACAAACATCTCCGCTTTTCATGCTGAAATACTACGGAAGGAATGTGAGTATCTGTTAATCGACAAAGGAAGCTTAAAAGGCACGCTGGTTAATCATAGAGTAATTAGCGAATTGGTACTTAAAGACGGTGATTTAATCGAATTTGGAGCAGGCGGGCCAACGGTGCGATTCCGTATAAAATTGGATGAAGATGATATTTGCAAACCATGGTCTGAAATATTGGAAGACTCTTTAGGGGTTGCTCTTACCTTGAAGAAGGGACGTTTCAATACCGCAACGGGATTTTTTAAACAACTTTTATGGGAGGTCTACACCCAAACCTCACACCATATTAAATTGCGTATTATTTTAATACTGGTTGTCTTTTCCGGCATTGTGATCACATATTTCTTTATGCAGAATATCAAATTAACACAAACCGTCGAAAAGGTAAAAACGCTCGAACTCGAAAGGTCTATTGCAGAAAACATAATAAAAAAGTATACTAACGGCGTTTGCCTTATCCAGGGAGCCTTCTCCTATTATGACGAAGAAACGGGAGATCCGCTTTTTATGATGGGAAGAATGTCCGGGATAAATGAATACACCGGCACCGGTTTTTTGGTGAATTCCGAAGGCCTGATCATAACCAATCGTCATATTGCCGAACCCTGGTGGGAACTGGATGCTTTTCCTGAGTCACAGTTAGATCCGAGGGTGAAACCTAAGTTTGTAGTATTCAGGGCATTTTTCCCTGGCATCAAAGAACCGTTCCCTCTGACGGTGGAAAAGGTTTCAGATGAAGTGGATGTGGCATTGCTTCGCATAGATACCGGCGGCATAAATATCCCGGTACATGAATTAGATACCACAGATAAGGGGGCCGTAGTGGGAGAACCAATATTATTGCTGGGATATCCTGCGGGAATAAAGGCCATTTTTGCAAAGATGGATCCGGAACTGGTAAGACAATTCATTCACATCCCTTTTATTCAGTTAGTTCAGGAACTTTCTAATTTCGGCTTTATAAAGCCCCTTGCCACACAAGGCCATTTAAGTGATATTATGAAGAACAGACTGGTATATGATGCTCAAACAACGGTTGGCGGAAGCGGCGGTCCTATATTTAATAAAAAAGGGCAGGTTATAGGCATTAATTATGGGATCTTTCCGGGATTCAGAGGGTCCAATTTTGGCGTTCCAATACGTTATTGCTTAGATCTTCTCAAAGAAGTTTCCAAAAGTATTAAGGATAAAAAAAAATGAAGCAGTTTTCTTCCTATTTGTATAAAAAAACAGGTATTTCAGGATTTTTTATCTTTTTACGCATGGCGAATTATGCCTTCATTGTTTTTTTAATTTCAATATTCGTATTATTGTCTCAGCATTCATTCGCCAATTCCGACGGGGCGCCTCTGGCAAGCGTAGGCGCTGCAACAACCAAAGACGGCTGGAATCTTTATGCTCCCGCCTTTTCTACATGCAACATTCTGGGATGCCATTACCAATATACCGTGGGTTCGGGGAAGGGCAAATTTATGTTATTTGTTTTAGAGGAGTGTGAACCGGGTGAAATTGTTGATATTCTGGTTTCGTTTAAAAAGACGGATACGTATTATCATGGCTTTCAAATTGCCGCGCAAGACAGGTATTTTAACCGATTAGTGGGTACTTTTATCAACGTCGGAGACGACGACGATACACAAGTGGAAGCGGGAGGCCTTTACGCAACTCATACGAAAAAAGGCACAAACCAAAAATACTGGCATGTAAAATGGCAGGCGCCGCCCGAAGATTTCTGGGTCGCCAATCCCGTCAGATTCTTTGCCGTTGGATTGGAAGCCGACAATGACGGCACTGCCATGGGAGATTCTGTGTACAGCGCAACAAGGAATATTATTGTTACACCCAGAAAATTTCGCAATATGCAAATGCAACAATTAAGAAAGGAGTAATTTGTTGAAGCGGAGATATTTTTCTGCTGTATTACTGTTACTGACCATGTTGTGTTTCATGCATACATCATATGCATCGCCTCTTGATTTTTCATGGACTGCGCCAAAGACATATGTGCATAACGAAGGGACAAAAGGGGAGTTACTCTATATTGTCTGGTTTTATAACGTAAAGAATACTATGGAGAAAACAATCACGGCGCCCATAGACATATTTCTGAAAACGGATACGGGAGAAGAATACGCCGACGCATATTATCCGGAACT
>MHYI01000188.1:0-3429 GCA_001828295.1 Planctomycetes bacterium RBG_16_41_13
TACGGATATATCTATTGGTATGGGTATGTTTTTACTCATTTTATTTGTCATGGGAACAATAAACATTTGGAAGTTCCACAAAGAGGCGTTTCATAGGCTATTACCATGGTTGGCCTTGGCGTTTTATTCCTTTCTGAGCGCTGTGGTTACTGGTATTGGACGACTTGGTTTTGGCATCAGAAAGGCGATGGTAAGCCGGTATACTACCATATCAATGCTGTTTATTATTGCTACGGCTGTGGTCGTGATATACTGAATTAGTCTTTATCGAAGAAAAAATGGGTCATTAACCGTCAAGTGGGTTGTTGTTATCTACTCTGTTTCAACATTCATAGCAATATCCTACATCATAACATATTGGAAAGGTGTAAACTCTTTTAAAAGCCACCATGAGAAACTTGCAATTGCATCTGCCTGGCTTGATGACGTAGATAATGCGCCGGAAGACGTCCTTCAAAGCTTGTATCCGGAGACCGGTGTCGTGCGGGAACGTACGCATATACTTCAGAAAATGGGGATATTGAATACCATCGCAGCACATAAAAAAGCGGCAGGCGGAACTATGACCATTGATATCGTTAATGAACAGTGATACACCCAATTGGATGAAAAGATTATAGTGGACTAAAAAAAAGATAAAAATTAAATGTTACCCCATTTTGAGTATATGTGCATTCCGAGACGTTGAGGAGTACCGCATTGTCCGGACAATAGGGCACATTATAGTTTTTCGCGCTTACCAAAAAAATACTCCTTCAGCACCCTATGCATAAAAATATCCAGTCCTCCAAAATACCAACCGAGGATCAGAGCCAAAGCAAGGGCAATGAAACCCGCAACCTCGTTTGCCTTGCCGTAGTGAGCCTTCATTGAATTATAGATAAATACTATGACCGGCACATGAAGTAAATATATGCCATAAGACCTGTCTCCGAGCTTTTCCAATAATGACTTACCGCCTGTGTTTATATTACTTACATCCCTTAAAGTACCAACTATGACAATAAGCCCAATACCAGCCCCGAAAAAAAGTATTCTTAGCGCAAATTCAGCAAGCATGTAGTGAATCGTGCAAAGCGCTAAGGCTCCGATAAAAACCACAGCCAGATATTTGTTATCTAACTGGCCTGCAAATTTTTTTGCATTTTTATAAATATAAAAAGAAATCCCCCCCAGTATAAATGGGATATTATAGGCTGAAAAAAAGATATCTCGCGCCGTTGGCAAAAACAAAGTGGGGGCGTCATAGTAATGCTGGGCTATATAGATTGCAGAAAGCCAGGCAATCAGAAAATAAAGGAAAAACCGTTTGAGATAATTACATGCAAAAACTGAACAGATGACGTAGAAAAATATTTCATAGATAAGACTCCACTCCACACCGAGCGGGTACGACTGCTTACCCAACGGCAGTAAAGATAAAGCAAGATACAGTTTAGTGCTGGGGCAATGGCCTTTAACTAATAGATAAAACAGACAGACGAAAAAGGTGGCTGCTAAGAAAGGAGGATAAATTCTTAAAACCCTCTTTAAAAAGAACCGGTTTGTATCACTGTTTAAAAGATAGGACATGACAAAACCCGATATGACGAAAAACAAAGTAACCCCATCCATCCCAAAGTTATCGTTGATGTACCTAAATAGCGTATCAGGATTGTTACCCGTAACTCTAAGATGAACGCCAACATGGTAAAAGAAAACTGACAATGCCGCCAGCCCTCTTAACTTCTGTATTGACTTAAAATACATTAGACTTCCTTTATCCGAGGACTGTACCGTATTATCTTATCTGATACCTCCACCGGCTCATAGTACCGGCTCATAGTTATTAATGCCTACACGCTCACACTACCTACGAAAACGTAATCCCTTTGTATCAAATGCTATCAACACCCTTTGAGAGATCGGTGATGATTCGGCTATAAATGTCGATGATATCATTGATGCGATTTTTTATATAAAATCTTTGTATAAAATCTTTTTTGGCCTCTTCTGCAATTTTTCCTCTCAGTATTTTATCCTGAATAAGGAACTCCAGCTTTTCAAGCCAATCGCTCTTCGAAACAGCCAGGAAACCATTAACACCGTCCTTAATGCACATTTTGTAAGTGTTGGTAGAAGAGGCTATCGTCGGAACAGATACGAGTGCAGCTTCAAATATTTTTAATTCACTCTTTGAATCAGTAAAGATGTTATTCAATTCCAGAGGGGCCAAATTAATGTCCATTTGAGATAAATATCCAAGCATGTCTAAATAGCCCATTAACGGTTTACGGATAATCCTATCTCTGAATTGGGAGAACTTTTCATCTAAGTCAAGCAACCCAACGAGATGGAACTCAACATCAGTATATTTTTTCAATACTTCATACAAGGCGTCCGATGCCTCCGCAAAATCTTTTTCATGCGTTTTTGTTCCGCTAAAATACCCGATCTTAATCTTTTCGTCTATTGAAGGTCTATTCTCCCGCACGATGGTTTTTGCAAAATCATGTTGTTGGTTGTTAATCGTATTAGGAAATATGAAACATTTTTTGTTTAGCATTTCAACCCTTTTTGACAAGGATGCTGTTGTACATGTCACATAGTCGCTAGCCAATAACGTTTCTTTCAACCGCTTTATGTCTTCAATGTATTTATTCCTTCTTTCTTCATCCATTCGTGCAACGGCATCTAAAAAGTGCGCCGATTCGGGTTCGAAAACAAGGTCATCAATATCAAAAACAACGGGAATGCGTTTCTTTTTAAATGCGTTTAGTATTCGCATAACGTTCTTTGATGATCCAACTCTGAAAGCCACCAACAAATCTGAATCAAGAACATATTCCAGATTATCTCTGCAATCTTCTTTGAAAACAACGCACTCAATACCCGCCTGAATAAGTTCTTCTATCAGATTGTAGACCCTGTATCTCTGGGAATTCTCATCAATATACGTTGTTAAGAACGATATTTTTTTAACGGGGCTTTTGCTGGATACCTTTCCACGCTTAGAAACATGGTAATATTTTTTATCCGGATAGCTTAGATATGCCTCCTGGATAATTTTGCCGTATGAATCAACCATATCTTCAAAGCTGTTCAGTTGCTGAAGAACCAGCGCGGAGTTACCGGATAACCTCCTTCTCAGATCATTATCCAGTATCAATTTATCTAACGATTTTGCCAGCGCATCAACGTCTCCGGGATTATAAAAAACAGCGTTAACGCCTTCCTGCACTTGCTCAACAATGCCAAACACGGGCGTGGTAATAATAGGGAGACCAAACGTCATCGCCTCCAAAATTACCCGCGGAAAACTTTCAACCCTTGACGTGCAGACGAATATATCAGCGGCTTTATAGTATTTATGAATTTCTGCTGTTTCAGGAATGATAGTAACAAGATGCTTTGTCGCTGCCGGTAAATTATTTACCATGTCATGCAGTT
>MHYI01000188.1:3534-11358 GCA_001828295.1 Planctomycetes bacterium RBG_16_41_13
TCTTTCACATACCGTGCCAGGCAGCAAAACCATTACCTCATCATCAGCGACCCCTAATTGATTCCTTAAGAAATTCCTATCGGTTTTGTCTGCATCAGCATATACCCTCTGCAAATTAAGGCCATTATGAACTACGGTGAAATTGTGTTTACTGTTAAAGGCGCTATATACACTTCTGGTTGCGTGCGCCACAAATATTACCCGGTAGGGATATTCGAAACACCTTAAGGCTTCAGAAGCCTGTTCATTCCCCCACCAATTAACGTAATACTGCCATGATTCGCTCTCATGAATGTTCCACAGGGAAGGTATGCCTGATTCTCTGGCCGCTGCCACAACATTAAAATTCAATAACGTATTCGCATAAACCAGGTCAACGCCTAATCCTTCCACAAAGGACGCAAATTCACTTACCCTGCTTTTGTATTTCGTAGTTTGAAAATCATTACTCAAACGTTCATTAACAATAACTTTTATTCCCTGAGCTTCATACAGTTCCCTTAACGGACCATCGGTATAACTAAAAACGATCGGCTCAATGATTCCTTTCTGCTTTAATCCGATTGCTAACTCATACAGGTGATAAGGCGCTCCTTCATGGTTTAGATTGTGCGTGCACAGAAGGACTTTCACACACTTATACATTTTTCCCGAAAACACACATCGTGGTTGAATCTCAAAATGTTCGTTTTCCAGAGAAAGGCTTACAGGGTAAAATCTATCCTTTGACTTATAATATTTTTTTCTAAAATTGACATTTTCTTTGATATCATCACAAAAACCTCTTGAAAATCCTTCGTGATGAATTAATTCGGCTTCGGGGGTATAAACGACCCTATACCCTTTTTCAATCAGTCTGCAACAGTAATCCACATCATTATAAGCAACTCCAAAATTACTTTCATCCAATCCGCCCATCTCTGAAAAAAGTTTTCGAGGCGTCAGGAGGCAGGCGGCGGTAACGGCGGCATAATTTCTCAAAACCTTTGCATAAGCCAGGTATCCTTCGTTCCAGTCAGGCAAACCATTAAAGGCATGTCCGGCCAATCCACGATAAAATTTGATGATAACGCCCGCGTGCTGTATCCTTCTGTCAGGGTATAAAAGTCTTGCGCCTACAGCGCCTACCCCATTTATTTGTGCAGAGCCTACCATCTGCGTTAACCAATCATCCTTTAGCACTTCCGTATCATTATTCAACAAAAGAACATAGTCGGATACGGTTTTCTCTACGGCCCTGTTATTGATAAATGAATAATTAAACTTACCCTGAAGATTACCAATGGTGACAACTTTTATCCTGGGTTTACAAGAAAGCTCTTTCAGATAGAGTATTGTTTCAGGATCATCACTATTATTATCGATAACCAAAATTTCGTAATTAGGGTAGTCTGTCTTACCTATTAATGAATCTATGCACCGACTCAAAATTTTCATCTGGTTTTTTGTCGGAATGATAACGGTCACCGATGGACAATTTGCCAATACATATTTATGACTGAAAATTCCCGCCTGTGCCTTCTGTGCCCAATCCGGTTGATATGCTTTGGCAGGTATCTTTCGTCTGTCTAAAGCATCCTGGACGGCTCTTCTTCCCGCTTCCATACTTCCAGGTTTTGCATTACCCGAAGATGCCGTTGAATTAGGGAGAACGCGCCAGTGATACAGGACTAACGGAATATGATAAATACCTCTTGCATTCTCAGATGCCCTCAATGCAAAATCATAATCTTGTGAGCCTTCGAAGCCAACCCGCATCCCTCCAAGCTCATCGAATAAACACCTGCGTACAACAAAGATATGGCTAAAATACATATAGGAAAGCAATAGTTCCGGCGACCAGTCCGGTTTGAACTGCGGCGCAAATCTGTTTCCATTAACATCAATTTTGTCGTCGTCTGAATAGATAATATCAGCATCAGGAGATTCATCAATTTTTAATGCTATTTCACCCAGGGCGTCAGGGGAAAGTTCATCATCGTGGTCGAGAAACACAAGATAATCTCCATTTGCCAATGATGCGGCCGTGTTTGTTGAAAGACTGATGTTTCCATTTGTTTCTCTAAAACAAACGGAAATCCTCTTGTCTCTCCCAGCCCACTCCTTCAAATGGTTGCGCACATCCTCGATTGTGCTTGCATCATCGGCTATACACAGTTCCCAATTATCGTAAACCTGGTCAACGACACTCTTGATTGTAACCTCAAGAATATCTCTTGGCGTATTATAGACGGGCATGACAATACTTAAAAGTGGTGGGGAGGTTATTTTAGATAGTCGATACAACAAGCGCTGCTGCTTTTTTTCATTCCAGGAATTTACTGCCAACCATGCCGCGTAGGTATCAAGGGGTTTCGGAATGGTATATCCGTGTGAACTATTCAGATATCGTTGGTTACGCCATTTATAAACGGCCTTGCGAACCAGCATTGGTAATTCACCCAGAGCGGGCAAACGCCTTTTTTGCCGATACCAGACCCTTGCCGCGCCGAGTACGTAGGGCAAAAAAGAGGTGAGACCATTCACGTAACTTTTCTCTTCCTGAGATTTATTATGAACATTAACAATAATTTTTCGTTTAATTGTTTTTGGTGTCCCCTTATTTGAAATTATTTTTATGGTTAGCGTGTGCTTACCAATGTTGATTCCTGTGGCCAAAAATTGAAAGCCGGACATTTCGCTGTTACTGAGAGAAGGATAACGACTTTGCACATCAGGACGTGGCAGTCCATACGTGGCATTTCCCAGGAAGGAATGCTCACAGTATATCTCCACTCTCTCAATCCCCGCCGTAGCCACTGCCCACCCGTTTACAGAAACATCTCCATAAAATCCTAATCCGTTGTGAGGAGGGTTATCGCAATGACAGTAAATGCGATGTGCTTGCTCACTTTTTCTCAAAATGGCATTAAGCAAATATCCGGCTATTTCCCATCTTTTCGAGTTGGCCGGTAATATTCTTTCTCTGAGTTTGTTGCAAAATGCCAATACTTTCCAACCATGAGAGTCATAAATGCTTTTAATTTCGGCAGACAACTCGTTTACCAACGCATGTTTTTCTTTAAAGGATTGTTCAATTTTGCCAAAACTAATAATTTCCCATTTCCCGGTAATTGAAAGATATTTTACATCCCCTTGTACAGGGATAAAAATATTGGGGTCAAACGTTTCAAACACAATCGTTCCATTGTTACTTGGGATGCCATTTGAACTAAGGAGATGTTTGTCAATAGCATGTTTATTGCCGGCCTTATCAAGGTAGCACATATCTTCAATGGTTACTTTGCACCATTGGTTTTCCATCGGATCCCAACGAAGCGATTGGATGTTTGAGTATTTTGATAGGTCAAAGGAAAGAGAAAAAACACCCAGCGCCAGATTAAAATGTTGTGAAACTACCGCCTTTTCTGAATAGTCATTACCCGTATTAACGTAAAGCTTGGAAAGCCAATTATGGAAAAGGCGAAAGACGTCCTGCCGGCCTGTGATTTCACAAAATTCTTTATGCCCAAAACCAACCCTTTCTTTCAACCGTACCGCCAAAACAGGGTCATTTAACAAATTGAAAAGGGTTTCGACACCGAAAAGTTGATGGCATGACTTCGGAACGGATAGAGACAGTTGTGCAATATAGAAGGGTATTAAATCCGGCTCTATTCTGCTATTGAACTTTATAACTTCCGGAAATATATGTAACAAATCATCTTGTGTTTTTATTTGTAAATAATTTCTTAAAATAAGACCATTCTCAAGGGTTGTTCTTATAATGGCTTCTGCGGAAGGAGCGCTGAGATTGGCATTGTTTGCTCTAATTCGATAGCTAATAAGCTTTTCAGGCATTATGTAAAAATCATACCCTTTCAATAAAGCCCTCATCCACAAATCGAAATCCTGCAGTTGTAAAAACAACGGATTGTATAACCCCAGGTCAAGAAAAGCCTCTTTTTCCGTAAACGTTGTAATATCATTTAAGAAATTACCTTTCCAAAAATAATGATTTAATATTTCAAAACGGTTCTTAGTGGCATAATTAAAAAACTCTTTGGCAAAATGCCCACCATTGAGGCTGTTATTATCGTCATCTATAAAGTTACAGTGCGAAAATAGTACCCTTTTGTTGTTTTGTTTCTGATACTCGCTCAACTGCTTTTCTATACGCCGGGGATGGGACAGGTCATCACCGGACATAATAGCAATATACTTTCCCCTGGAAGCTAAAATTGCGTTGTTTGCAGCAACACTCGGTCCCTGATTCTCCTGATAAATGTAGACAATTCTCTCATCAGTGAATTTCTTAATAACCTTTTCCGTATTGTCACTTGAGCCGTCATTCACGATGACCAACTCAATATCATCAAAGGTCTGACTAAGCACACTTTCTATTGCATCTCCGACGTATTTCTCGTGATTATACGTGGTCATAATAACCGTAACCAGGGGAGTTTTATTTGCCATTGAAACCTCTAATCCTTGTTTAAACTCACAAAAGTAATGTCACTGTTGATACAAGAAAGGGTGGATTCCCAAATTTTTATAAACTCTTTGTCCCGGTAAGGGCCGCTAGAAACGTCAATGCAGTCAGCCGTCCCTACGGGACTAAAAATTATTGCACATAGTCCCACCGATAAATCGGTGGGCTATTTCCATCTGTCCCTACGGGACAAAATGCAAATTTACAATGATTTAGGAATGCACCCCACAAGAAAAGGTATATCTATTTCCCATCCCTTGCGGCGCTCAGAAAATCAGAATAGTTTCTATAATAATCAGCTTCATCGTAAAAAGTTGAGGCGAGTACCAGACAAACGGAGCCGGAAGAAAAATTATCAATTTCTCTCCACACCATCGAAGATATATAGAGGCCGTAATAGGACCGATTTAAATGGAACCTGTTTTTCGAAAATCCATCATCAAGAACAATATCAAAACTTCCCGATATTGCTATAATTACTTGTTCCAACATTTTATGCGCATGGCCGGCGCGAGTAGCGCCCCCCGGCACGTCGTACAAATAATAAATTCTCTTTATATCAAAAGGGACATGCCTGTTCCCCTCGATAAAACTCAGGTTGCCCCGGGAATCGGTGATTTTAGGGAATTCAATAATTTTACATTCGCCGATGCTCATATACTCCCCCCTAATTTACTGTTTAGGAAATTCAATGTTAGGCATGAAAGGCCGACAGGACATAGCGGGGGGTGAAGCCCCCCGAAAGGTTATAAAATAATACAAGCCCCAAAGGGGCGACAGGGCATTTTGTTTTCGTTATTAAAATAATAATAAATTCTAGAAAAGATAGGTGTCCCAGCCATATCAAGCATCCTTTTCTGTCGCCCCTTTGGGGCTTGTTATATTATTTCTCTAACCAGGGGCTTCACCCCTGGCTATATACTTTCTGCCCCTCGGGCCTGCTGTAGAGCGAAGAGGTTCTTCGCTCTACATAAAAAAGACACGGTTCCGGAACGAAGTACCACTTCGTTCTACAAGCAGAAGTCGCCGAAGGCCTAATTTATTGCCAGTTCGTAAAAATCATGCACAATCGTTCTTGCGCCAAACGTCTCTTTTTGATTTATTAATCCCTCATTAAGAAAGGCTCCATTATTCTCTGTTGATACGCCAAAACTGAAATACCTCTTCTTATCGGAATACTCATTAATCAAGTGGTCAATTACCATGTCTAAAGCGCCCAAGGCTTTGCCTTCTGCAGAATTTACCATATACTGGCAATGAGCGACAATCTCAGATTCAAAAACCAGCACCCCTGCCAACATTTTATCTCCATCAAACGCAGCAAATAATTTTATGTTTTGAGGGAATTTATTGGAGAGTAACACGATCTCCTGGTGGGTGTGAACGGGTTTGAGTTTATATTTGTTCCACAGAACTTGTTGAACAATCTCAAAAAAAGATGCAAAATCATTGCTTACCTTTACCATGAGATTATTCATCCTCGCTTTCTTTATTCCCCTCAGTCTTAATTGGGAGACCTTTATTTTGTTAAAAAGAAAGATTGCCGAGGAGGCGTCTCTTCTTATAAGCTTCCCATGATTGACAAATATTGCATACAAATCTTCGTCGGATGGAAATTTATGGTAAATATAGGGAATGGCTTTATAGAGTAGCTTTTTTATTTTCTCTTCCTTTAAGAAACGCAGAAGATGCTCAAATAACTCGATCATTATGGCCGCTCTCATACTCGTATCTGAAATAATACCGCCATAAGTCAGCCCGCCATGGCTGAGAACATGATCGTCTTTTATATTTGCCGGCATAACCGCAAGCAATTTGTTATCTTCATTATAAAACAATAAAGAATAATCAAGATACCTATCGGAGTGGTAATCCATGTAGTCTCTACAAAACAGAAAATATCCGTTTTTGGAGGCCTGAATAAAATCGTCCCACACCTGCTTCAATTCAGCATTATATCTTTGTATGCGTATCATCTTTTAACAATTAAGATATCTTCCCGTCTGGTTTGCATGGGTAAGTTTTTCCCCTGTGGCAGTAAATAGGTTTCAAAACCGGCATTTCTGTACCTTTGTAATATTGCAAACACAACGCCATCATCAATTTTGTCTTCATCCAGTTTCATAAATTCCACTACCGGTTTTTCATCCGTCCCCGTAAATTTCCGATGCGTTTCTATGCCTTTTCTCGACGAAAAAAACCGCTTTCTCTTAGTTACATTAGGGATTTCTCCCAACAAAAACTCACCGTCTTCAGAAAGCAGAGCAGCCGCAGCATCAATAAACCGGAAAGGGTTCGAATCCAAAAAAACCACAGATAGGACACCATAAGCCAAGATGGCATTTACCTTATTTTTGTGTTTTTCAATTATTTCACTACAGTCCGGAAATTTACAACAATACTTCTCTATAAAAGGCTTGTTTGGCAGGTGTGAGAGCATCTCTTCCGAGTCGATAAGTATCAGCTTATGTTTGTTTTTTTCACACAAATCAATCAACATTTTAGGCAAACCGCTGCACCCGGAGCCTATATCCATAATTACTTTTCCTTTGCCCCGTAATGCCGTAAGCTTACGTTTTATATCTTCAAATATGTGCTTTTCATAACCTTCTCTATAACTATCAGGATATCCGATTTTTTCATAACAACTCAAATTTCCATTTTTAGCCAATTTTTTATAATCATTGTATGTCAGCCCATCAAATCTTTTATAGTCATCGGCCATAAAATTACATCCTCTCACGTTATTTATTTTTGTTTAAAAACTTCAACCGCATCATTTCCGCAAAAAGGCCTACTTCGTATTCAATGCCTTTTAAAATATCGTTTTCAACCGCGAAATTGATGCATTTCTTCATTTCCTTAAGCGCCCGCGCGTCGCGTTCCAGGAGGGTTTTAGCTAGGTTTAAGGTATGCTCAAATACTTCTTTGTGGGGGACAATCTGATTAACGAGTCCCCACTCCAGCGCCGTTTCTGCGCGAATCATTTTACCCAGGAACAACATCTCCTTTGCGCGGGCGACGCCTATGCAACGCGGCAGACGCTGCGTTCCGCCCAGACCGGGAATGATACTGAGTTCCGGCTTTGCCTCCGGCAGGCTAAAGAATGAGATTTCCGAGGCAACCCGCAGGTCACACAACATGGCAAGCTCCAAACCGGCGCCAATGGTCACGCCATTGATAGCCGCAATAATGGGTTTTTTGCAATTTTCAATCTCTACAAACATCTCGTGGGCGCGACGGAACCGTTCATAGTTTTTTTCAGCCACCAGTCCGGAAATCCAGGAGCCAAAAAGCTCGTCGCGGTCGGCGCCGTCGCTGAAGACGCCGCGCAGTTTGCTGGCAATAATAAT
>MHYI01000189.1:0-703 GCA_001828295.1 Planctomycetes bacterium RBG_16_41_13
ATATTTAATCTTGGTACTATAGTCAGGGTCTGGATTTCTTAATTTTTTATTGCGAAACAACATGATTGAACTATTCTTTTCTATATTAAGAATGATTCCCATGGAGGGGAGGTAAATTTGCTAAAATATAGTTAGGGCTGAGATTTAGGATAGCTGTATACTAAAAAATTTAGATGGATAATGTCAACATACTACTTGGTTAAGTAGAGACGCACGGCCGTGCGTCTCTACAATTTTGCACAATATGATTAAAACGATTTGACGGATCATCATACTTTATTCTTCATAAATTTAACATAGAGGTATTTTCAAATGAAAAAGATACTTGTTACCGGAGCAGCGGGATTTATTGGTTATTATGTTTCAAAAAAATTATTAGCATCAGGATTTGAAGTAACGGGTATCGATAACATAAATGATTATTATGATACCACATTGAAACATGATAGGGTTAAACAACTTATAAATGACAAACAATTTACATTTCATACGTTGGATATAATTGATAAAGACGCCCTCTTATTAATTTTTAAAAAAGAAAGGTTTGATGGTGTTATCAATCTTGCCGCACAACCTGGGGTAAGATATTCTCTCATTAATCCACATGCATATATTGATAGCAATATAGTTGGATTCATCAATATACTGGAGGGCTGCAGGCAGAATAACGTACAACATCTTGTTTACGCATCTTCCAGCTCTG
>MHYI01000189.1:767-1815 GCA_001828295.1 Planctomycetes bacterium RBG_16_41_13
ATATGCGGCGACCAAAAAGGCCAATGAACTTATGGCGCATACCTATTCCGGCATATACAATATTCCCTGCACGGGACTGCGTTTTTTCACAGTGTACGGACCTTGGGGAAGGCCGGATATGGCATACTTTCTCTTTACAAAGGCAATTATCGAAGGGAAACCGATCAATATATTTAATCATGGAGAAATGAAGCGTGATTTTACCTATATTGATGATATTGTTGAGGGAGTGGTAAAGGTTATGATGAAGATACCTTGTAAAAATCCTGATTGGGACGGAGAGCATCCCGACCCCGCTACCAGCAGTGCTCCTTACAGGGTGTACAATATCGGCAATAATAAACCGGTCGAACTCTTGAGATTTGTTGCGATATTAGAGGAGTATTTGGGGAAAAAAGCGGTGAAAAAAATGCTTCCCATGCAACCGGGAGATGTTCCCGTTACGTACGCAAATGTTGATGAACTGATAAAAGACGTTGGTTTTAAACCCGCAACACCAATTGAAACAGGTTTGAAAAAATTTACCGACTGGTATAAATGGTATTTCAATGTGAGATAAAGTATTCCTAAACCGACATAGCCAGAACCAAACAAGCACGAAATACGAAATACGAAAGGAGTAACCACAGATTACACAGATTAAAAAATACAAAGAAATTACTGATAAGGTACCTAAGTATTATTGGTGGATTCGGTGCAAAAAAAACGCATCTTAATACACCCTACACGTTTGAAATACCATGATATTAACCCTGACAGGGTTTGGAACCCTGTCAGGGTTTTTTTTCTTCACGGCATATAATTTAGCAGTATCCTGATTTTACCATCATACATAATTTATGGCATGCTGATTGCGCACTGAAAAGGCAGTATTTATCACCTTTTTACTATTTTTAGGAGGAATTATGATGGGAAAGCATAAAAAGATTTTTTCAGAATATTATAACGATAATGACAGAGAAGAACTTTACGATACCCTGGATGCCTTACATGTCCTTATGGAAGGAGACAGGGAATTTACATATGGTGACCTTATCTCCGAGATGGA
>MHYI01000189.1:1959-2097 GCA_001828295.1 Planctomycetes bacterium RBG_16_41_13
GTGAGAAAATACGATACAACGTATTTTGAAGCGCAGGTTTTGCATTATTGTGGATACATTACCTGAGTTTGATCTTCATTTTTCGATTCACCGCCGCTTCCTGTCGTAGATTATGCGCCTCGTTTTTTAACGCCCGCA
>MHYI01000189.1:2174-2943 GCA_001828295.1 Planctomycetes bacterium RBG_16_41_13
GCCGCATGGTGTTTTGTCAGACGTATAAAAATACCTTCCGCCTTTGAAACAGCGCTGTGCAAGAGGTATTCTTCGGTAAAATATGCATGCTCAGGATATCTGCTATTGAGCGGTATTGTTAATCCCGGGAAGAGTAATTTTTCCCTGTTAAGCTCCAACACTAACTCTTCAGCCTCTTTTACGACCGCATCTAATATCTTCTGCGCATTTTTTGCGTTCATCATCGCTTCCCTTGAAAAAGCGGGAGAGTGGCATTTATTGCATAGTACCAACATATAGTTTTTCTCTTTCTCGGAATCTTCTTTATTGAAGCCTTTCTCTTTTTTCTCTGTATAGGGTGATTTGCCGCCCATTTCGCCGGATAGCCCGCTGCGTGTATCATGTGCGCCGTCAGGCATATGGCACGTTGCACAAACGGGTGATGATAAGGAAGCGGATTCAAAATTGCCCTCTTTTGCAGATTGAATAGCGGAACTCACCATACCATGTTTAGAGTTCATATAGATTTCATACTGCGGATGGTCAGAACCGGTGTGGCAGACGCCGCAAACAGCGGGAGATTTTATATGAGATGAGCCGGTTACATGCTGGGTATGGCATGAGTTGCATTTAAATTGTATGGTATGGCATGATTCGCAGGAAGTTAAAAGATTGTCCGATGTGAATGAACTATTTTTTTGGAAATCAACCACTGTATCCCAACTGGATGAGTGGCTGCTTTGCATGAACTCATTGTATTGTTTCATGTGACAGCGTCCACAAATCTGTG
>MHYI01000189.1:2997-6675 GCA_001828295.1 Planctomycetes bacterium RBG_16_41_13
TCAGGAGAAGCAGCGTGACAATCTTTGCAGCCGACATTCATTACGGCATGTTTGTTCGTTTGCCATTCGACATTCAGATGGTGAGCAACGTTGGATTTTTTATGACAGGAGATGCAATGTAACGACTCTTCAACCGTACCGCTTTTTTCTTCTTTTGGTTTAATTGCTTCGACAGTTGAAATATTTGTATGTTCATTCTGTGTGGCGCAGCCCGGAATGAAGAGTAAACAGGAAATAACAATGAGGAATGTTTGCAGATACATAAAAGTTTTTACAGGGATTGGAGCATGCATTTTTATTCTCCAGACAAAGCATTTCGTAAAAGTAATAGTTCACCGCAGAGGGTGCGGAGAACGCGGAGAAAACAAATACAATGGGCGCCTGCATAATTTTCTGTTTTTATCTCCTAAAAACCTCATCGATATCAGCAGTAAGCTGAACGGTTACTCGTAAAAATATGAAGATTATTCAGACAACAAGGCCCACATCCGGCACTGTCCTCCAGAACCCCCTTCTATTTTAATCGGTGCGAGGATAAGTATGGCGCCTTTTGGCGGCAATTTGTCGAGGTTTGCGACATTTTCAAGGATGTACTTGCCGGCGCCGTTTATTATGTGATGCACCTGAAAGTCCGAACACATGCCGCAGTCTCCGCTTAAGGTATCAATGCCAATGCCCTTTATCTCTCTTTGCTGTATTAAAAAAAGCGCCGCTTCTTTAGAATAGCCGGGGAAATGCATCATGTTGCAGTTGTCCATATTTTTGTATTGTTCATTATTATCCCACCGCTTGCTCCATCCGGTATAAAGCAAAACAATGGCCCCCTGAGGAATTGTGCCGTGCTCTTTTTCCCAGTGCAGTATATCTTCGGCAGACAAGGTATAATCCTGGTTTCTCTTTACCTTTTCCCGTATGTTAATCACAATAGCGGGGCCGATTAATTGTTCGAAAGGTATTTGGTCTACGGATGATTGATTCGGCTCAAAATGATTTGGTGCGTCAATATGTGTGCCTAAATGTTCCGGTGTGCTGTATTTTCCCGAAAAGACCTTGTCCTTTCTTAATGAAGCAATTACTTCATATTTGAATGGTTCATATGCCCCTACAGGCCAATGCGCATTTTTTTCGTTTAGTGGATAAGTTAAATCGATAATTGATGCCTTGCCGTTCATCACCTTCTCCAAAATCCCTGCGAATATGTTTGGCGTAATGCAGGACAATACAATGCAGGTAAAAAGGAGTATAAAAACCATTTTCATAACATATTTCCTTTCAGGGGAGTAATAAAAATAACAGTTTTCAAACAATAATGTTTTTATCTTTAAGAAAATAAGAAATTATCGGGTATTTGGTAAAATACAGCAATATCCGGTTTTCAGGTACTATAGTATTACCCTGTAAAAACCACTTTTTTTGTAAGTTTTTCTTCGTGCCCTTCTCGTTCTTCGTGGTTAAAAAAGGGTAGCATATCTTATCGATTCATACCGGCTAAGTTCAATAATTATCTTTTTTTATTTATTTTAAAGTGTATATGTATTTAAATAACAAACTGTAACTGTGGTTTTATGAAAAAGGGATAATTCCCTGCGGATAATTTATTATTTTTGAGTACAGGTTTTAGAGGATACAATTATGCGTAAAATGGCAATGTATGGTTTTGTGTTATTATTGGCGCTTATTGCGGGAAATGCTATGAATGGAATGGCAGAGGGGAAGATACAGGGTGATGGCAAATTAAAAAATGCTGAAAGCATTGCACCGGCGATACAATTTGATGAATATACCCATGATTTTGGGAAAATTTATAGTGGTGAAAAAATTATCCATAAATTTAAATTCAAAAATCATGGCGACGGTGAATTGATCATCGATAAGGTGAAATCTGCATGCGGTTGTACGGCGGCATTAAGTTCAAAGAAAAATCTCAAAAAAAATGAAGAGGGAGAGATCGAGGTACAATTCAATTCCGGTAAGTACGTTGGTAAAATAGCAAAATCAATATTTGTGCATTCAAATGACCCTGTTAATCCAAAGGTTAAATTGGTCATTGAAGTGAAAATAATTGAAGAGGTGAGTGTTACTCCGAAGCGAATTAATTTTGGCGTCATCAGAATGGGGAGTTCGTGTTCAGTAAATCTCGAAATAAAAACATTACCCATGCCAAAGATAAAAATAGTGAATGTAGAAACAAGTTTTCCCTTTATAAAACTAAAGGAAAAAGAGAAAAGTGAAGATGTCCGGAATTATGAGGTTACGTTAAGAGGTGTTGAAGAGTTTGGAAAGTTTAATGGATTTATTTTTGTTCATACTAATAGCGAAAAGAGACCAAGGATTGATGTTCCTTTTAGCGGCGAGGTGATTGGCGATATTACGTATTACCCGAATAAACTGTCCTTTGGAACAGTCAGGAAAAACCGGGAAGTAAAAAAAACGGTTATTGTTACTTTAGTGGATAAAAGTATAGAAATTGAAAAAATAGAAATAGAGCCTGCTTTTATGACCTATACTATTTCTCCGTTGAATGATGATAGTCAGGTAATCAGTGTGCGCATGAATCAGGGAGATTTTACCGGAACGGTAAAGGGGAATTTGAGGGTCTATTCGAATAGCGCTCTTCAACCGGAGGTTTGCATTCCCATTTCGGCGACAGTAAATGATTGAAGCGGGAAATAATTCCTGCGGGAATTGATCAATAAGTTGTACTGGCGGGTAGTAAAAAAAATTAAAAACCGCTCTCGTTCCCTCGTTCCGGCTTCGGGGTGAAAAAAAAATGTGTAACACTGTTACAAATGTTATAATATTTTTTATGAAAAGATATTATACCGCCATACTGCTCCTTTTTTTCATTTCTCTGATCGCAAAAACAGGTAGTTCTTCCGATAGATTCGTTTTAATATTTTTCGGTGAAGAACAGGGCGCCCTTGCCCCCTGCGGTTGTTTTGAGGGTCAATTAGGCGGTATCTCGCGAAGGGATACGCTTTTGAAGGGTTACAAAACACAAGGCATTTCTGCGATAGCGGTAAGCACGGGCGATCTTATTAAGAGTCCTGAACGTCAGGAAGAGATTAAAATGGAATATTTGTTTGCCGCGATGAAAGAGACGGGGTGCATGTTACACAATCTCGGCGAGAAAGATTTTGAAATCGGCCTGCCGGCTTTGAGTTTTGCATCGCAAACGAATACGATAGATTTTCTTTGCGGCAATATTGAAATAAATTCGCCGTTCCCGCTAAAGTATAAGAAATACCTGTTAAAAGAATTGCCAGAGTTCAGCGTTCCGTTAAAAATCGCATTTTTAAGCATTATTTCAGAGTCACTGATCAAAGAGCATTTATTAGATTTTATAAGGGTATATGATCCTGTTCAATCATTAATGCCGCTAATAAACCAGATAAAAGGAGAAGCAGATCTTATCGTGCTTATCTCGCACGCACCCATGGCGGAATCTGTTGAAATTGCCGAAACATTCCCGGAAATTGGGTTAGTAATTACCGGACATGGTATCGAAGACCCGATAGAATCGTTAATGTATGTAAACAATACCCCTGTTCTCTCGCATGGAACAGGTGGGAAATACGTAGCGATTGCTGACTATGTGGTGAAAAACGGCACGATACGAAATACGTCTGTTGATATAGTTCCCTTAGATGACAAATATGCAGCATCTGAAGGAATGCA
>MHYI01000190.1:0-4031 GCA_001828295.1 Planctomycetes bacterium RBG_16_41_13
AGGCAGTTCCACCTTATTAATATACCGTAAAGCCACCCTTGTAATTTCCGGAGAAGTTACTTCGCTATATTTTTCCCATAACCTACGTGCTTCATCGCGAAAACAATCCCATGTTTCGTACGGTTTTAACCTGTTAAATGTAAAACCATCCAATCTTGCCTGAAAAATCTGTTTTTCATCGGCAGAAATAAATACATATCCATTAACCATTTCGGCAGCAGTTGAAATAGGTATTTCGCCTTTTTTAAATTCCACCCTTCCTTCCCACAGAGAACGTTCTTTTTTATTCGGATATTCTTTTGAAATAGATTCGTATATTGAGTAAAGTTGATCAATCTTAAGATCATCCCTTACCCTTATACGAATATCTATAAGGGCTTCCGTAATAGGCGCTTTCGCAAAGATAGGGTATTTAATCACTCATGTCCTTCAAAGGTTAGTGTTTATTTGAAACATTGCTTATCATATGGAAATAACTTTACATTATTCTATTCCCTTTTACAAGAAACTAGCTTTTTATTTAAACTTTTAATAAATAACACATATGTTGCGTATTTTTTAGATAAATATGAAATTTTATTTGACTACATTTTTCATAGTTCTTCCCTTCATTTTCTTTGCCTGTATAGTTTATGCGGAAAGGGATGAAAAGGAAGTTGTGCCGTCCGCGCCATCAAGTCTCCAGAAAGAAAAACGTAGCTTTTTCCCTCAGGATTTTTATTTTGATGTTGGCGCCATTTCCCTGGAAGAAGATGACGGGAAAAAATTTGAGCTGCATGGTTTTTTTGCAATCACCTCCCCTGTAAAAGGGAGAGATGATGATTCCCAGCAGCCTTCTTCAAAGTTTTTGGAGGGGAATGAACTTGTTCTCTGGTTTGGCAAACGTATAACAAAAAAACTCTCTTTTGTATCAGAACTTGAGATTGCAGAAGGATTCAATGAATTTGAATTGGAAACATTTCACTTTAATTATGAAATAGTAAGCGATGTACTGCAAATACGTGCAGGCAGGTTTTTGTATCCGTTTGGTATTGAGCGGTTTGCGGAAGAAGGCCCTTTTAACAAGCTTGTGGACCGCCCTTTGCCTTCCATCAGGATTATTCCCGGAACATATTCAGACAATGGGGGAATGTTTTTTGGAACACTTCCTTTCTTTTTAAATACACGGTTTAAATATGAATTCGCGATAACAAATGGACTCAAGGGGCCGGAACCAAATGATGTGCAGAAATTATGGGATAACAATAGCAGCCAGACCCTGGGGGGAAGAATCGCCTTCGAGTGCTTTCCGGGATTTGAAGTGGGTGGCTCATATTCAAGTGGGAAATATGATGAAAACAACAAACGGGATATCGATTTTTTAGGTGCTGATTTTCAGTTGAAAAGGGGAAATCTGGAAATCAGGGGAGAATATATTACAAGCCGGGTAGAACAAAAGGCAGAAGATGGGGGGAATTATCACAGAAACGGCTACTACATTCAAACTGCTTACCGGTATCCGTTCGATCTGGATTATTTAAAATATCTTGAAGGGGTTTTGCGTTTCGATTCGGTGGACCCAAATAAAAATATTACCGACGGAAACGAAGCCGACCGCATTGCATTTGGAATAAACTATTCACCTATAAAACAGGTAATATTTAAGTTTGAATATGAAGTTGAAAATGAGCCGGGAGAAGGTATTCATGGCAAATCTTTTGTTCAGGCAATCGTTAAATGGTAAGAACCGGTTAATCAGAGGTCTGAGGTCAGACTTCTGATCTCAAACTTTGCAACACTTTAGTTTTTTGAAAACTCATGTAGTGCGACGAACCTCGTCGCACTACATATGACAATTTCCCGTTTCAAAAGACCTCGGCGGGTTCAGGTTTGTAACCGTTCGGCTGAGCTCACGACGAAGCCTGAACCCATAGTTTATTTGGCGAATAGCGCTCTATGTATCTAAAATGGCTAAATCCCCCCCACTAGCAGTCAGGAACAATATAAAACGTGGGGGTTCAGGCTTCGTCGTGAGCTCAGCCGAACGGTTGCAAACCTGAACCCGCCTGGAGTTTTTCAAAAAACTAAAGTGTTACCAAACTTTTGCGAAAACCTTAATTGCTTAACGATAATGACCCCGCACTATTTTCCGGTCGCCTGTTCGTCCTTGCTTTACCTTTTTCCGCCACATAAAATAGAGTATGCCAACATTTAAAAAAATACTACACCCTGAGAAATTTAATTTAATTTTATACTACACCCTCACAAGTTTTGTAATCATTGTCATATTGAGTTTTGTTATCGGAAAAGTATTTGCCAGACTGGAAACTCAGGAATTGGTTAAACGAAGCGAAAAGTACGCGCATAATTTCAGCACACACATAAATTATGAACTTTACAAAGACTTTCTTATTCCCACCCTGAAAAAATCAGGGAAAATCGATTTGGAAAATAATCGCAGGCAATTGAGAAAATTAGACAACACCGTAAGAGAAAATTTGTACGGCTTGAATATAAAGAAGCTGTATTTGTACGACCTTGAGGGAAATATTATTTATAGCACCATATCAGAACATATCGGGTTTGCCATAAACCGAGGTGAAAATAAAAAATTAGATGCTGCCATTAACGGCATTCCGGCTTCAGCGCTGCGTCTCTCCGGCACCGTGGATTCAAAAGGCGCCTACGTTCCGGAAACCTTGCTTGAAAGCTATTATCCCTTTTATGAAATGGATGCGGAGGGAACGAAAAAGGCGCAGGTTGGCGTATTGGAAATCTACCAGGACATGTCAGCGCTAAAGAAGCAAATAGCAAAGGCACATCAAAAAGCCACATTCATGACAGGGTCTGCAATGGGAGGGCTATTCATTGCCCTCTATCTGATAGTTCTGAAGGCATCAAGGATTATTAATGCCAGAACACGGCAGTTAACAGAGGCACGCAATACCCTGGAACAGCACGTTGAAGAACGAACCCTTGAAATAAGAGAGGCATATAAAAAATTGCAACATACCCAGCGCAGGTTAGTACAATCTGAAAAATTGGCAAGCATCGGAACCCTTGCCACAGGACTTGCCCATGAAATAAATAATCCGCTTGCTTCCGTTGCGGGTTGTGCGGAAGGCCTGAACGAAAGACTTATCTCAATCCTAAACCATCCGGGAAAATATACGGAAAAAGAAGCACTGGAAATTTTCTCTGAATATTTAAAAATAATATCGAATGAGACATACCGCTGCAAATCCATAATCTCAAGCTTACTCAATTTTTCCAGACAATCGGAACCTCATTTTGAGCGAATAGATATAAACAATATTATCAAAGACACAATTGCCTCCCTTCAGTATCACCATCCTGAAAACAAGGCAAAACAGAAAATCCAGGTCAATCTGTCAGAAATGCCTTGTGAAATAATCGGAGATCCCCAGCAAATAAAACAGGTTTTTATAAACTTAATCACAAACTCCTTTCATGCAACAGAAGCCGGCGGTGAAATTATTATTGCAACACTACCGAAAGAAACAACCGTACAGATACTTTTCAGGGATACCGGTGTTGGCATCAAGCCCGAATATTTGAACAGGATATTCGATCCTTTTTTTACCACCAAACCAACGGGAAAAGGCACAGGAATCGGATTATCCATATGTTATGGTATCGTCGATATGCATAACGGGAGAATTGATGTGTTCAGCGAAGGTGAGGGAAAAGGCGCCGTCTTTGAAATTACATTTCCATTAGCAGGAAAACAAGACCATGCAGAAAGGACAGGATCATTGCCCTATGAGTAAAAAACCTACCATTTTATTTACCGACGATGAAGGCACCTTTAGAAACATTATGTACAAAGAACTCGACCGAATGGGATATAATGTGACGTGTTGCGCCAGTGGACAGGAAACGATAAAGAATATGCAGGAACGGGATTACGATGTGGCGATACTCGATATGAATATGCCTGTCATGAACGGTATTGAGACCTTAAAAAAAGTGAAAACCATCGAACCCACCACCGAAGTAATAATACTGACAGGTCAGGGTTCCATTGAGAA
>MHYI01000190.1:4072-5445 GCA_001828295.1 Planctomycetes bacterium RBG_16_41_13
CAAAACCATGCCAGCTTAAAGAGCTTGATTTATTATTGCAAAGGGCATTGGAAAAAAGAAAACTCAGCAGGGAAAACCTTCATCTCAAGACACTGGTACATGACGTACAAAAACCTTCTTCAATGATAGGAAACAGCCCGGCAATAAAAGCGGTATTCAAAATGATCGATAAAACTGCGCCATCTGACGTTACCGTGCTGATACAAGGAGAAAGCGGCACGGGAAAAGAGCTTGCCGCAAAAATGATACACCAATACAGCAAAAGAGCGGACAAACCGTTTGTAATAGTAAATTGCGCCACCTTACAGGAGTCCTTATTGGAAAGCGAACTCTTCGGGCACGTGAAAGGCGCCTTTACCGGTGCGGCAGAATCCAGGGTAGGATTATTCGAAATTGCAGAAGGGGGCACTCTCTTCCTTGATGAAATCGGCGAATTAACCGTCAACACGCAGGCAAAACTGCTTCGTGTAATACAATCGGGTGAAATACGGCGTGTTGGTGATAATCGTGTTATCACTGTGGATGCAAGAATTATTGCGGCTACGCATAAAAATCTGCCTCTTGAGGCTAAGGAAGGCAGATTCAGAGAGGACTTGTATTTTCGCTTAAACGTTATCACCTTGCGACTGCCTTCTTTACGCGAAAGGAAAGAGGATTTAACGGCTTTAATTCAGCATTTTCTCCAAAAATTTTGCAAAGGGGAACGAACCATGGAGATGCAGCCGGAAGCGTTACACGCTATGACGCTCTACGACTGGCCGGGAAACATTCGGGAACTGGAAAATACTATTGAACGCGCTGTTGTACTCGCAGACGGAAACACTATCACCATAGAGGAATTGCCGGACAATATCCGCGGGAGGACGTATGAGCACTATAGTAAAAAAGGGGAAATCGCACTTTCTGAAGTGGAAAAGAACCATATTACACAAGTATTGAAAGAAAAAAACTGGCACAAACCCCTTGCGGCGAAGACGCTGGGCATCTCCCTGAAAACCTTATATAACAAAATGAAAATGTATAATATTGATTTGTAAATTACCTTTCAAAAGACTAAAGTGTTACAGATTATTTAGATTTGACAAAATATTTCTCAACTATTAGGATACGTTGTACCTTAAAAGCGGCATGCCTTTCCGATTTCTCCTTAGCAAGGAGGAAAAAGGGTGAGGGGAAAAATTTGCGAAATAGAATTTTTTACCGGACAACACTATAAATAATAATGAATATACTATCAGTAAAAACACGGGCAATAACCGAACTTATCGATATCACCGGTGAAGTTCATGCTATTGTGCATAAAACGGGCATTATGGAAGGAATGTGTTTTGTTTACGTGCCACACACTACCGCCGCTGTTACCATCAATGAAA
>MHYI01000191.1:0-1804 GCA_001828295.1 Planctomycetes bacterium RBG_16_41_13
CCTTCCGGGTCTGCCGATTTCTTCAAGGACTTTACGCACCACTCCGCTGTCCTCATTATGCAGTCCTTGCATAAGCAATTTCATAGATGAATGCTGTTCGTTCATGCGGCTACTATGGCATATTTCCCCGTGCCGGGGAAGTAAAAAACCTGACACAAAAGCACACAAGACAGGTAATTTTTACATTGCTATTTTGTAAATATTACACAAAGGCACAAAAATTTCTGTAAAAATCGTTTGTACTACTATTTACTTTAACCATTTCTATGTTGTTGTTTAACGCAAAACAGACGCATTAAAAATGCCTGGCATATATATTGCTAAGTAATTATAGTCAAATAGTAATAGTTCACCGCAGAGGGCGCGGAGATCGCAGCGGTTGTAATGGGGGGGGAAATACGAAATTTTATATTTTAAATTATGTATTTTAAATTACCGGTAATTCAAAATTTAAAATTCAACATTCAACATTTCTTATGAAAGATTACACGAAAAACAAACGCCCGGATATGCTGGAACCCTTTTTCCCGAACGAAATGTTCCGGTACATTATCGTTGGTTGCTTTCTTGTGGTGCTTGACCTCCTTGCCGTTTTGTTTTTCCCTCTCCCGTTTAACCCTGTAAACAAACCGGAACATACTCCGTGGTTTTTCATTCCCGTGTATTTGCTCAAAAAATGTACCCATAGCGAGTTTGTCTTTATTCTTATGCTTGTGGCAAGCGCCTTGTTCTTTATCTTCCTTCCATTCATTTTCAGAGGAAAACAAAGGCATGATACAAAGCAATCCTGAAAATGCATCAATGGGCAGACGTCTGTTCCCCTTTTTCATAGTTTTCTTTTTCTTTCCGATGGCCTTCATTATCAGCGGCTGCGTTATTTACCCTGAACTGGTGGAAACAGGCATGAAGTCTCCTGAAGCAGAAAAATGCGGCGATTGCCATATTGATATTTACCATGAATGGAAAGATTCACCCCATGCCGGTAGTTATACCAGCAACGCCTTTCGGGAACAAACATTTGATTATTCATTCACTTTTTGCCTTGGATGCCACGCACCGGAAACCATTTTTACCGATGCAGGCATCGATCCTCGGAATATACATGTAGAAGAGGGGGTCAATTGCAATGCCTGCCATTTAAATGACTGCACACTCGCCGGGCCCACCCCTGCCCGCGCCCCGCATCCGGTTACCGGGATGAATATGTTTTACAAGACCAGTGAACTCTGTGGAAAATGCCACGTCGGCACGTATAACGTCTGGAAAGAAATAAAAGACGCCGAAGATAAAAAGACCTGCCAGGACTGCCATATGCCGGAAATAGTCCGAAAACTTATTCAGGATGAACCCTGGCAAAAGATATATCCAAAGCGGGAAGGCAAGCAGCATCTTTTTTCTTTTCAGGAGTTAATTCCCGTTGACGAACGCATGTTGTCCCTTTGCTTTACCAAAATGGTTCAGACAGAAGATGCGATTGAGGGCGTACTTGAAATAACCAATACCGGCATCCCGCACAGTGTACCAACGGGTGATTACGGATACCGTGAAGTGCTCGTGACAATAGAGTTGTTAAATACAACGGGGCATGTTGCTGACTACAGAGAGGCAAGCCTGTTTGTCGAATTGAAAACAGCGCTGCACTATAAGGAGAAGCGAATGATACCCTTCCGCTTTACGCGGAAAGATACGGTCTCTACCATCAGGGCAAAAATGATAAGAACGTCATTAAACCGTGACA
The DNA here is from genome assembly GCA_001828295.1 of Planctomycetes bacterium RBG_16_41_13. The sequence goes on from MHYI01000191.1 coordinate 1,739, forward strand.
TATCCATCGTTTTGGCAGAAAAGATATATTCCCGTTGATTTTGATTCCAGTGGTAAATGAAGAATA
>MHYI01000191.1:1870-2173 GCA_001828295.1 Planctomycetes bacterium RBG_16_41_13
CATAGCCATTGCAATTGCTGTGGCAGCGCTGTTTTTTACCGTGACGAAGGTGAAGTATACACAATATTGCGGTAAGTGCCATTCGGACGTCACATTCAACAATAAATGTAAAAATATTTTGTCAGGGAACATTGCCTGTATCGACTGCCATGCACATGAAAGCAGAAGCATGAAGGTAATGGCGGTCGAAATGGCGGATGAACGTTGTACGTCAGAACTGTGCCATCCTTTACAAAAACTCTCTGAAACGGCAACCCGATTCAAAAAAACAAGAGATTTCCGGCATGCAACACATACAACGAA
>MHYI01000191.1:2254-2831 GCA_001828295.1 Planctomycetes bacterium RBG_16_41_13
TACCTGCAATGTATGTCATTTTACCGGCATGCAACAGACACTTCTCACAAGGGAGAAACAACCCATTTCCGAATGCGCCCTGTGCCATACCCCCGTAGAAAAAACCATTCAAATTTACGGCAACACATTTAACCATAGTGCTTACGAAGAAAGAAAGAACGTAGGTTGTTCCGATTGTCATTTCGCAGTTGTACAGGGAAATGGAGCCGTTGTCAGGGAGCATTGTTATATATGCCATCAAACTATTCAGGAAAAGTATACTGCACCGGACATGCATGATATCCATATAATGAATCACAAAATATCATGTGTTTCATGCCACAATACCATTACACACACTGCTATAAAGAAAGATGGCATTGTGTTTTCAAATATTCCAAACCTCACATTTGACCTTTCCCGTTACAAAACGCAATGGATGGCTATGGCGGGGACAGGCGGCGCAGGCATTGCGGATGAACCCGATCCCATGTTTATCGCAACGCTCAATTGCTCGGCATGTCACAAGGACGCAGTATTGTCAAAAGTAGCTCCGGAGGTATGCAACAATTGCCACGACAGTGGATTTGACAAAATA
>MHYI01000191.1:2878-5215 GCA_001828295.1 Planctomycetes bacterium RBG_16_41_13
GCTTCTTTTGAAAAGGGCAAAAAAACTCCCCCTTCCGAATGCAGGGCATGTTATTACTGAAGCGGAGTCGAATTATTATTTTATTAAGGAAGACGGGAGTAACGGCGTCCATAACATTAAATATGTAAAGGACCTTCTGGAATACAGCATCACGAAACTCAATCAGGTTTTGCGGGAGGGCACATGAAACGATTCATAGTCATCGCCTGTTTTCTTATCGCTTCGCTCAATTCACTCACATCAGGGGAAGAAAACCTGTTGATGCGGCAAACACCGTTCGTGTATCCTTCAGGTTCATGCACGGACAGGTGCCACGTAAATTATTTGCATTACCGTACAAAATATAAGGAAGGCGTTTTTTTGCACAACCGCCATTCACCCTTGCAGAACATCGAGTGCTGTGAATGCCATACCAACGATCCGGCAAACACCGAAACACACGGTGATTTAATTATCGAAGAAACCGGCTGCAAAAAATGTCATCACAATGAGGCAAAAAACGAAGATTGTTTGAAATGCCATTCCGCAGTAAACGATTACCGAAACGGTTCGTTCCGATATGCGGGCATTCATTCTCCTGTCACCGGAACCCCTGATTGGATGTACAAGGCGGTGTTGTGTACTGATTGCCATAAACAGGAGGAAAACAATTTTCTCTTCCGTGATATCCGCAGTATCTGTATAGAGTGTCATAATGATGATTACGGATTACTCTATGATAAATGGAAAGCGTTTTTGAGGGAAGGAACGCAGCCGGTTATCCGGGAAAACAATAATGGCACGAAAATGCAAAAGTATGTAAAGCAGATACAACAATATGGCATACACAATATCCAATTATCACGCATGCTTTTGAAAGGCATTCAAAAAGAAAGGGACATCTCTGCACAACCATGAACATAACAGAAGAACACGTTCGTTTTCCTTCGGATAATTTATCCATGGAGGGAGTATTGGCATACAATGAAGACACAATGCCTTTAAAGGCAATGCTTCTCTGCTCTCCCCATCCTACCCTCGGCGGCGATATGGAAAACAATATAATAACGAGCCTTGCGCGTGTTTCGGCAAATGCCGGCTTTCTCTCGCTCCGTTTCAATTACCGCGGCGTTGGTAACAGCGAATGCGGGGCGAAAGATATTGCAGAAATATTTCACTACTGGGAAAAAACACTGAGCAGTGAAAATTATGGTGATGCCGTAACGGACGTTTACTCAGCGCTCGATTTCCTGGTAAAGCAGTCCGGCAGGGGCGCTAAGATATTTATTGCGGGGTATTCATTCGGCGGTATTGTTGGCATGAGAGTGGCGGCGGCAAGCGACGCCGTATCGGCATTCGCTTCAATTTCCACGCCATTTGGAAAATATGACCTCGGTTTTTTAAGGGAATGTAAAAAACCAAAATTATTCATATATAATCAAAATGATTTCGCCACAACAGTGGAAGATACATTGCAGGGTTTAGAAAAAATACCCTTGCCCATGACAAGTGAGTTAATAGAAAACAGCGACCATTTCTACCGGGGAAAAGAAGATATTGTTTCCCGGAAGGTGTGTAATTTCTTTGATGGTATCCGGTATTGACAATGACACTCAAGCGGCTCGCCATTTGTGGTGTATACTCAAAAAGCTCACAAAATGTGCGTTTTACAAATGATATCCCATGATTTTCTTGACTTTATAATTGCAAAGATGTAGTTTAACCACGAGCCTTAATATAGAGAATTACTATAGCAAAAGGAAACATACATGACTACTAAGATAAGCAAAACCAGTCCAAAAAAGCACTCCCCACGCGTGGCAAGTTGGGTTTACGAAGTAATTAACCCTCTTATAGAGATAATTCCAATTGAATTATCTTTTCTCCAAAAAGGTAATGTAACATTTCGATTCTTTAATAATACATTAGAATTTATACGAACAACAGAAAACCACCTTTCTCCATCTGCACGACATATCTACCGTGATTTTATGAAAGCAAACGCTGATGCTAACGAACGTTTATCAAACCTCGATAAGCTTGCAGATATTCTTAAATCTGCTGCTCAATCAGCATTTACGGCTCTATCGTCCAATCCAGCATTTGTATCCAAAGTTAATCACACTGTGGCGGAGTACCAATCAGTCCAAAATGCATATCCAGGCGGCGGGTATCCAGGGGAGAAATTCCTACATCTCGTTGCCGAACACGTCGTGAATCGTATTGAATTGCTGCCCGAACATTCCGCCGATTTTTTATTCTGGGCACAGTATGGTAAAGAATTTCTAAGATTTCGTAAAGGCTGTGAATTTGATAAGGTTGATAATGCCTGTTATACTCTATTAGAATTCGATAAAG
>MHYI01000192.1:0-462 GCA_001828295.1 Planctomycetes bacterium RBG_16_41_13
TTCCCTTTTGTCGAAAGGCATAGAGGCGCCTGGCATTAACGAAATTCCAGGGATGGCAGATGCAATAGTCTTGTGTTTCCATGGCAGTTCTTTTTTTAAGTCATACGATCCGGAAATATATAAAGAAATAATTGCGATACACAAGGCGTTGGAGCATATTGCACATGAACGTTATGAAGATGCCTGGGCGGAAGTAAAAGGGATAGGACGAAACTCCGTATTTTCGCATTGGAAGTTATTTATAAAAGGGAGTATCGCCTTTTATGCAAATGAGGATGAAAAGGCGAAAACGGCATTTTCCCTCATATCCGCAGACACGCTGTTGCACGATACCGCAAAGGCGTTTATGGTGCTCATGGATAATACGCAGCAAAAATGGCCTGAGACTCTAAGCAAAAAGACTTTAAGGAAGATATGCTATTTGTCGGGATATCCAGAGCTTGCGCAGGTATTGCCCGATGC
>MHYI01000192.1:625-803 GCA_001828295.1 Planctomycetes bacterium RBG_16_41_13
GAAGGTATTATAAACAACCGTTCATTAACTGATCAGGGAAAAATTGAAGATTTGCTCATAAAAAAGGCCGAATGTTTTCTCTCCAGGGACTGGGGATTAAGTGATCTGGAATATGCAAGTATATGGGAAGATTTTCTCGACGTATATAAAGAGGTTTATGGCGAAAATAAAAAAATTG
>MHYI01000192.1:1022-1166 GCA_001828295.1 Planctomycetes bacterium RBG_16_41_13
AGTTAAACAGACTGTTGGATAAACTGGTGGCTATATTCCCCGAGGAACCTTTTATATTAACCAACGCGGGGATTAGCTGCGTTAATCGCAAGGTATTTGCTAAGGGAATAAAGTATTTAGAGCAGGCGAACCGCCTTGATCCGT
>MHYI01000192.1:1344-4711 GCA_001828295.1 Planctomycetes bacterium RBG_16_41_13
CCAGAATAAAGACCGGGGGAATGAATTATTTCATTTGGCGCTAAACAACACAGAGAGTCCCTTCCCGCTTATTTACTTTACCCAGTTGGTATACCGGTGTTATGGTGTGCCTGATATATATATACAAAAACGCTACGACGAGCTTGACACTGCATGGCGCAACGCACCCACCCCTGCCAATGTTGCTTTATTAATAGATATTTATTCTTATATATCTGCTATTAGCCAATACCAATGGCTGGTAAGTGAGAAAAAAAGGATTATTGAATATGCGTTTAAAACATTATGGGCGCCATGTTCCGAAGCAGATGCATCAACGATTGTAAAATTTGCATTATTAGAAGACGAATTTAAACTCAGTGAAAGATATATTGCAAAAATGCTGAAGGAAGACAACGGCGCCCCATTATTTCTTTACCATAAATATGCCTTAAGGAGATTAAGCAAACGATCTCCCCCTACAGAAAAAACCCTTGAGGAACTTGAACATATACTGCTTTTGGCAGAAAAGAGAAATAATTTGGAGTTGGTGCGTGAATTGAAAAGCGAGGTGGATAACTTACGGGAATTATTAGAAACGAAGAATATGTTGAACGGCCCCTTCCCCAAGGAGATGCTTGATGCTTTCGACGAGGATGGCGACTCAGATTTCGATATAATAAAGAGAATATTTGAAGGAATATCCCCATCAAAGGGGGCGCACAAAAAAAAGAAAAAATAGGGTAACAATTTGGTAATTATCAGGTTGTGGAAAAACAGAAAGTTTAAATCAAAAGGTGAAGAAAAATGACCCCGTATGAAATTTTAGGTATCGGCCCCGCCGCAGACAATGCGACTATCCGTAATGCTTATTTGGAGTTGGTAAAAAAACATCCGCCAGACAGAGCGCCGGAAATGTTTAAAAAAATTGCCAATGCATATGGTCTGATACGGGATGAGAGAGAACGGTTATACTATTATGTATTTAACAGGGATATGCCCATTAATCGTCCATTTGAGGCATTATTGCTGCATGCGGGAGTAACGAATAAGCGAAAACCCCCAAGTTTTGAAAGATTGAAGGAGCTGCTTAGTGATGTCTGATGAATGATGAATCTCGAATCCCGAATGTGTGCATTTCCGGTTTTTTATAAATAATAATTTAGAGTAATTTTAATGGCAAAAACTAATAAAATCCCCACTTTATACTCAGATTTTCGAAGAAGATTGGTTAATTTTCTGGCAAAAGTTTTTTTCTCAGGCAGGTTACAAAAAAATGATAATATGCGCATCACGAAACCCGAAACCCCGATTCCGATAAAAGATGAATCCCAAATCCCGAATTCCCGGTTTCCGGTTCCCGAAGAGGAATCTCTAATCGAAACCCAAAACCCCGAAATCTTGAATGTCGAATATCTAGCCGTCAAAGATGAATCGGTAAATATTGACAATCGTTTAGAACTCTGGAAAACGGAAATGGAACGTGATTTCAGGCAATGGTTAAATGAATTATCTGAAACCCCCAGCGGAGAATTTACGGATGATGAACCGGATATCTACTCTTTCTATGAGGAGCTTTGTGTTCTCAGAAATGAGGTGAGAAAAGGCGGGCGGAGAAATCATGACGTTTTAACACGGTTTGGGGAAAGTCTGACGGGTTTTCAAAATGTCCTTGTTGATATACAAAGCCGGTTGGGTCAGGCAGATGCGAGAAAAAGGGAAGAAGAACTGCTTGCAAACAAGCGCCGTTTTCTGGCATTGATTGATGTCTTTGAACGGATGGGACGATTAAAAGAAAGATTATATACCCCGCCGAAAAAAAAACTTTTTAAAAATTACGGTAATTGGGAAAACGTTTGGAATCGGTTCAGGGAAGGTTTTGAGATTACGTATAGTTATTTAGAAAATTTACTGAAAAATGAAGATATTACAAAAATGGAAACGCTCGGCAGGTTATTTGATCCAGGCCAAATGAATGCAGTTGCCGTTGAGTATACGGACAAACACTTGCCTCACATGGTGATTGAAGAAATATCGCCTGGTTTCTTACAGGGAGAACGGGTTATTAAACTGGCAGAGGTAAAGATATCAAAAACGCAGGGGAGGGTATAATATGGAAACAATAGTTGGAATAGATCTTGGTACCACCAATTCAGAGATATCCATTTTGGAGAATGGAAAACCAAAGGTTATTCCGGTGGACGATGATCTTATCATGCCGTCATGTGTCGGCATTGATGTTACAGGTAAGCTTATTGTCGGGAAAACGGCGAAAAACCAGGCAGTTTCGAGTCCCGAATCTACAGTCTTCTCCATAAAACGAAAAATGGGCGAGGATGTTAAGGTACGTTTGGGGGAAAAGGAATTCCGTCCCGAAGAGATATCTTCTTTCATTTTGCTTACGCTGAAGAAACATGCCGAAAAATACCTGGGCAATGAGATTAAAAAAGCGGTTATTACCGTTCCTGCATATTTTGACGACCGCCAAAGGAATGCAACCAGGGACGCCGGGCTGTTAGCCGGCCTGGATGTGGTAAGGATTATCAATGAACCTACCGCTGCGGCGATTGCCTACGACGCCGGGCACCCGGAAAACCATACCCTCCTTGTTTATGATCTGGGAGGCGGCACGTTTGATGTGTCTCTTGTAGTTGTTGAAAATGGGGTAGTAGAGGTGCTGGCAAGTCACGGAGATACAAAATTAGGCGGAGATGATTTTGATCAATTGTTGTTCAATCATGTATTACAGGTGTTTAAAAAAGAACATGGCGTCGATTTAAATGAAGACATAAGGGCAAGAAGAAGGCTTCTGAATACCTTGGAAAAGGCAAAACGTGAGCTTACTGATCACCCTTTTGCAAAGATCAGAGAAGAGTTTATTTGCAAGGAACTGCACCTTGAAATGGAGATATCCAGAAATGATTACGAATCCATGATACGTCCATTGCTGCAAAAAACATTGGACTGCATCCATATGTGCCTGAAGGATGCATCATTCATCCCGGGCGATATTGACAAGGTAATATTAGTCGGAGGTTCAACACGAACTCCTTTAGTCCACGAAATCATTACAAAGGAGATTGGAATTGAACCGCATTACGAAATCAGCCCAGACCTGATTGTATCTATGGGGGCGGCAATACAGGGGGGTATTATTGCCGGACACAAAACGCAATCCATCCTTGTGGATATCACCCCTTACACCTTTGGCACCAGCGCTGTCGGAGACTATGACGGGGCAATTCATCACAATGTGTTTGTTCCTATTATCAAACGTAACACACCCCTCCCCGTGAGCAAGGGAGAGGTATTTGGCACTATGGTAGACGATCAGGAGGCGGTAGAGGTCAATATTTATCAGGGAGAAGAACCGCTTGCAGAGGACAAC
>MHYI01000192.1:4721-4858 GCA_001828295.1 Planctomycetes bacterium RBG_16_41_13
GCAATTTCTTGGTTCAGGGGCTGAGCGAGGCGCCTGCCGGAAATAAAATCATTTTAAACCTTGAACTGGATATTAACGGCATTCTGAAGGTTACTGCGGTTGAAAAAAACACGGGGCTCTCAAAGGAAGTCACAATG
>MHYI01000192.1:5001-5980 GCA_001828295.1 Planctomycetes bacterium RBG_16_41_13
ATGAAGCTGCTGCAGAAGAAAGCGATGCCATTGCCAGGGCTAAAGATTTGAGAAGGCGCGCCGAGAAACTTATGGACTCAATATCCCCTGAGGACGCAAGTGATATTTGCAATTTACTGGAAAAGAGTAAGAAGGCTGTAAACGAACTTAATCTCGTGGGGTTGTCTGAGATAAATGAATCCCTTGAAGACATTATATTTTATTTGGAGGAGTGATGGAAATTCAATGTCCTTCCTGCAAAAAGATAAATCCGGATTCGCCGGAATGTGTAAGGTGCGGCTGTGAACTGGAATTATTAAAAACAATCCTGCAGGCTGCCGAAAAGGAAGTTTCGCTGGGCAGGGAAAAGCTGGAAACGGGTAATGCAGGGGAGGCGTTAGACCATGCTACGCGGTCATGGCATTTAAAAAATTCAACCAATGCCGCAAGACTGGCATTCCTGGCAAATATCGCAGAAAAAAGATATGAGGACGCCTTGCAATGGCATTACCGGAACAAAAATCACTGCCGTAGTAGGGAAGAGGACTAGACTAATTCACTGATTGCGAATCTCTTGAAGACAGATAGATTTCTTGTAGTTCAGTAGTGTTTTTACCGCAATCGAAATAATGCCGAAAGAAAGACCGAGAAGTACAATATCTGCAATAATAAGCGGCACATTGCCCTTTGGTATAAACTGGCGAACAAGCATTCCAACGAGCATTGTCAGTGTAGTGATGATCATAAATACTGCGGGTATCGCCGTGAGCCATAGATTCCTTCTTTTTGACAGCAGCCAGAATGAAATTATTATTAAGGTAAAGGCCGCAAGGAGCTGGTTGCTCGTCCCGAAAATTAACCATATATTGCTTACCGTATTTTTGTATGCAAGCCCGATCATTAAACCAACCGCCATCCCCGAATTTACCCAATAATATCCAAGAATCTTCGGTGTGCGTTGAAAAACCGTTCTCCATAGTTCTTCAAAAAGATAGCGGTT
>MHYI01000193.1:0-189 GCA_001828295.1 Planctomycetes bacterium RBG_16_41_13
TACATTCCCTGATGACGGGGATAGCGAGTAAAACGCTCTCTTCGAATGGAGTTATACCGAAAGGAACCTTTCCGTACGGTAACTTTGACACGATAGACACCGATGGCCAGATTCCAAGAGTCGGTTCTGAAAAATACAAGGAATGGGTTGGCACTGCAATAAAATCTGGATTCATGCGAATTGTCGATA
>MHYI01000193.1:397-882 GCA_001828295.1 Planctomycetes bacterium RBG_16_41_13
CACGAAACCCGTCCGCATCCGCTACGACATCGTATCACCACAGCCATTCCTGCCGCCCAGTGCACCCATTGCCATACACGAGGGAGAAGAATAGGGACTACCTTTGTAGGAATGTTTGAATATGATTATATAAAAGATGGAGAAACGCCCCCTTTTGATGAAAATGCTAAACCGCAGGAACCCCTCTTTACAAAGGAGTATTTGCACGTAAGAAAAGACGTGCACTTTGAAAGAGGTATGCAGTGTGCCGATTGCCACACATCAATAGACGTGCACGGAGATGGCAATATCTACCCCGCAACGGTCTATCAGGTGGAGATTACCTGCTACGATTGCCATGGCACACCCGAAAAATATCCCTGGGAACTTTCTGTGGGATATGGCACACCTGTAACCCTGGAAGGTGATAGAGGGATATTCAAGGGTGGAATCAGAGAATATCTCCTTACGTCAAGGGGTAATGTGAAGGCAAATTGGATAAAGGA
>MHYI01000193.1:916-4804 GCA_001828295.1 Planctomycetes bacterium RBG_16_41_13
GGCAAAAAGCATGAAATACCTTTACTCAAGGATATAACGTTACACGACACCTTCAAAACCCAACAGGGCAAGGTCGCCATGTCAACTATTCACAAACATATAGAAAAGCTGGAATGTTACGCCTGTCATGCAACGTGGGCGCCACAGTGTTTTGGATGTCACATGCAATATGACAGAAAGGCAAAAGGCACAGACTGGATAGCTACCTCCAAGAAAGTAAACCCCACAACAGGCAGACAAACAGTAACCGAAGGTTTTGGTGACCTGTCTCTGGAAAACAGGTCTTTCATGCGGTGGGAAAACCCAATATTGGGAATCAATTTAAGAGGGAAAGTCTCCCCCCTCGCCCCGGGCTGTCAGGTCTTTTATACCTTTATAGATGAAAAGGGAAACATTAAGGCCATTAACAAACATTATACCACTTCCACGGGTCACAATTCCCCTACCTTAGCCCCTATAAACCCCCACGCGACAAGTCTTGTTGCAAGAACCTGCGAGGATTGTCATACAAACCCCAAGTCCTTAGGGTATGGGACGGGCAATTCAAGAAGCGCTGGAAAACTCCTGGGTGATAAACCTTTGTTCCAGGACTTGTCAGCAGGTGTATACGGTGATATCCCTGATGCAAAAACCGGGCGGCGGCAGACTCCGGGGATAGAAGATTTTCCGTATGCATTGGATCAATTGGTTGTGAGAAGTGGAAAACAGATACAAAATATGCCCCTTCCCGAAGACAGGCCATTAAATCAGGAAGAGAGAAATCTTGTTGAAAGAGAAGGTTTATGTATAGGATGTCATCAGCATTACGGAACTCCGGAGTGGGAAAACATGGTAAAAAAATATGGAAGGGCAGAGACTGCCGAACAACACGAGAAGATAGTTTCAGAGGCAATGAAAAGCTTGATGGAAAAAATATTGAAGGATAAAGAATAATGCTAAAAATAACGGACTACGAACCTGTCGTCGGCGCCCATACCATTGAAGAACTGCGCATACTGGCAGGCAAGCTTCAGGGAAAGGTGATTCAGAATATCAATTCCACTGCGGTGGGAGGCGGTGTGGCTGAAATCCTTAATCGCATGGTGCCCTTATTGCAGGAATTGGGCGTAGACGCCCGATGGGATTTTATCAAGGGCGGCGAGGGCTTCTTCAACGCCACAAAGAAATTTCACAACGCGCTTCATGGAAAGTCCGAGGAAATTACTCCACAAATGTTTGAAATCTTCATGGAGACAAGCCAGAGAAATATTGACGAAGTCAAGATTTATGGTGATATCATGTTTATTCATGACCCTCAGCCGATTGTCCTGATTAAAAAGAAGGCTTCGATGCCGGACAGCAAATGGGTTTGGCGATGCCACATCGACGTCTCGACGCCCAATAAGCAGGTATGGGACTTTCTGACGCCATTCATCCATCAATATGATGGCGCTGTCTTTTCCGCCCCGGGCTTTTCACAACCCTTACCCATCCGGCAATTTTTAATTTCACCATCCATTGACCCTTTGAGCGACAAAAATAAAGATTTACCCCAAGAAACAATAGATAATGTATTAGAAAAATATCACATCACCAAAGACAAACCCATTATCACGCAAATTTCCCGGTTTGACTATTTAAAAGACCCTGTTGGCGTTATCGAGGCATACCGCTTGGTGAAGAAGCGGATAGACTGCCAACTCATCATTGCCGGTGGGACAGCTACGGACGATCCGGAATCAACGAAGGTCTTTGCAGAAACAAAGGAAGCGGCAGGAAATGACCATGACATACATATCCTCCCCATTCCTTCCGGGAGTGATTTAGAAATCAATGCACTCCAGAGGGCATCCACGGTCATCGTGCAAAAATCACTGCGGGAGGGTTTTGGACTTACCGTAACAGAAGCATTATGGAAGGCAAAACCTATTGTCGCATCCAGCACGGGTGGGATTCCGTTGCAAGTCAAACACAAATACAGCGGTCTCTTATGTCATAGTGTTGCCGGTGCGGCTTTTGCCATCAAACAATTATTAAACAGTCCGGAATATGCCAAAAGACTGGGTGAAAATGGCCGTGAGCACGTCAGACAAAACTTCCTCCTCACCCGTCATTTGAAGGATTACATGCTCCTATTCCTGTGCATGTACCATCCTGATGATGTTGTTTATTTGTAAACATACATAACTTACTGTTATACTTCCAAAAATGGTTGGTAAATCATAAATTTCTGACCCATAGTTGAAACGTATTAACACACAGGGAAAATAGAGATGTTATTGAATTACACATCACACAAAAAGAATATTAAGGCTATATTAGCCCAGTCTCTGGGTATTTGCATCCTTTGGATACTTATGTGCTTTGACTTGCATGCCCAAACTATCGAAATAAATACCGGGGAAATAAAACTTGCGGAAGGAATAATAGTAAAAACCGAAGATATTGAAACAGCCCAAATAAAGACAGAAGAGATAAAAACCACACAGGATAAATACATCAAAGAGACAGAACTTTTGATATCGAATTTAGATAGTGACGCCGAAACAACCGCCATTTATCTTGAAGAATTGCAATGGAGTAAGAACATCTATCAGACAAAAGAAATAAGTCCTGAATTCTTAGAATTATTAGATAATGAACTCGGTATTGTTAAACAAAAGATTGATGCGGACACCGAGCAGATACAGGCATACAAAGACCAGATTACTGCCTTTCAAAACCGGTCAAAGGTTTATGCCGATTGGGTTATGTTACTGAGTTCGGCGGTAAAGTTGGCAGAAACAATTGCCGTAACCCCATCTGATCAGTTTTCCACAACTAAAAAAGAAGCAGATATTGCAAAGGGGTTTATCACAGCCGCACAGGCAAATCTCAAGGAAAAAGAAACTCTCGTTTCACATTTTACCCAGGAATTGCAAGACATTAAAGTACGAATAGCCGCTAAAGAGCAGGAGTTTGTAAATGATTTAGAATCTCTGAAGGTAAAAATACGGGAAGATTCTGTTGCGAAAGCGTCGCAAGAAAAGGTTAACAGCATTGTTGCGTGGAAGAAAGCTGTCAATGCGCAGTGGGTCACAATATTCGAAAAAAGACTGGAAACAGCCAAGATTCGTCATGACGAATCAATACAATCCCTGAAAAATGCCGAATTCAATTCCGCCTTTTTAGCTGAAAAGGCAAGACGTTTGGAAGAAAGGATAAAGGCGGAAGAATTAAAAAAGAAACAGGCAGAGTTGGAAGCAGCAAAAAAAGCCGAGGAGGTAACGCAGAAAGTTGCAGAGGTTACGAGGGCAGAAGCAGAAAAGACCATACAGGAAACCGCCAGGAAAACCGAGGAAATTGCGCAGGAACAAATGGTAACGACCTCCCCTGAGAAAAAGAGGGTGCTGGAACTGGAGGCAGAGGTACAAAAACAGCTTGGACTAATTGCAAAAAAGAAGGACGACCTTATTACCATAGGCGCACAACGGTATAAAGACGTTACTGAATATAAAAAATTAGAAGCAGAAGTCGAAGATTTAATAAACAAAGGAGCGGCGTTAAAAGATGTTGAAGAATCGCTAAAAAAGGTTGAGTCAGAATTAAAACGTTTCTCGGAGGCGATAACGGCATTGGAAAGCCTCATCCCTTCCGTAAAACAGGAGGAAAGGCTGGTTTCAGATAATCTGTCTATGGCCTATGGGGAAATTTCAAAAATTGAAAAAGAAATAACATCATTTGAAGACAGAGAATTGGCAGGAAAGGCGACAGAACATGCACGACAGATAGCAAAGGCGCTGGGAGAACAGGCCGGACTTATATCTGCAAGACTTGATAGATTGTATGAACGACTGGAAATCAAGAAAAATGCGTTAGCCCTGTTGGATAAGACTAAAGAAACCTTGAACAATATGAAGGCTGCCAATG
>MHYI01000193.1:4900-5874 GCA_001828295.1 Planctomycetes bacterium RBG_16_41_13
CACAAAATAAGCACACCTTCATATTCTGGGTAAAATTGTGCGGAATAGCACTGTTAGCTATTGGATGTTACTTTACGAAACGACGTATCCGGCATCTTTGCGCAAAAAAGGCGATTGAATTCTATGAATATGAGGAATCTTCTGATTACAAAACAAGGCTTTTCTACAGTCTTTTCATAATCTTACAAAAAAGTATATTTGCCGTATTATTGGCTATTCTTGCCGTGCTTGTCGCAGTTTTTTTTGACCTAAAAATTCCAGTAGTAAAGGCAACTATACAGGTACTCAGCTATATTGCCGCTTACAAAGTTTTCAAAGGTTTTCTGATTGAGGCTTTTAGCCCTGAAAAGGGAGATAAAAAACTGTTTACCTCGCTTGCGTATGTATCGCCGAGGCATCTTTATAAATCTTTGAGTATTATTTTGTCATTCTCTTTGGTTTTATTATCGATAATTTCTGTGCTCACTATATTTCAATACAAGAGTGATGTTCTTGAACTACTCTGGTTTGTTTATAGAGTGGGCATGCTCATACTTTTGTTGTGGCTTGCAACACAAAAGACACTCATATTTAAATTGCTGCCAGGTGCAGAAAGTCAATTAGGAAGGGTTATTCACCGTATCATAATGGTAATTTACCCTGTCTTTATTACTTTTATAGTCTCTCTTTTTGCGATAAGAAGCCTCGGATACCCTGTATTAACGTACGTATTATTAAAAACGTGTATTAAGAGTTTCATAATTGCCTTTATCGCATTCTGGGTGTGGAAGTTCCTGGTGTACCGGTTAAATTATGTCAGAGAGATGCGGCTAAAGAGGGGACATATCAAAAAAGGCACGCCTGATGAAAAGAAATTTCACACAGTTACGGCAATATACAGGGTTTCGTTTAATTATGTAGTCTCTATTATTGCCGCCGTAGTTATTATTCGCGTATGGGTTAAGACGTTTCGTGACTCAATAGACTCGCCTGCT
>MHYI01000194.1:0-598 GCA_001828295.1 Planctomycetes bacterium RBG_16_41_13
TCTTATATAGCCAAAGATGCCGTTCTGCCGAAATATTTCTTATATAGCCAAAGATGCCGTTCTGCCGAAATATTCGGACTAAGTTCTTCTAAAAAAACGATACTGGTTACAGGGGGAAGTCAGGGTGCACAGGCAATCAATGAAGTTATACTAAGATGTTTGCCCAAATTAGAGCCATTATCAAACGAACTGCAAATTATCCACTGTACGGGTGAATATGGGTATGAAGCCGCAAAAGCAGCGTACAAGCAAACGGATATCAATGCCTTTGTTTGTAGTTTTTTAGATGATATGGGTGCTGCTTTTAGTATGGCGGATGTGATCATTTGTAGAGCGGGCGCTACTACCATTGCAGAATTTACTGCAGTAGGTATTCCCGCTATATTGATACCATATCCGCATGCTGCGGATAATCATCAATATTGGAATGCAATGGAATTAGCAAGCAACGGCGGTGGATATTTATTGCAGCAGATTGATCTGACGCCTGAAAAAATCATAGAACTTATTACAGATCTTTTCAACAATAAAGAAAAGTACGACAGAATGAAGATGTTTAACAAAGGGATTGGAATACCAAATGCAGCCACGAAAGTTG
>MHYI01000194.1:662-4909 GCA_001828295.1 Planctomycetes bacterium RBG_16_41_13
CATATTTTTATGATTAAATATATATCAAACTATTATGATATAAGATTGTGTAATAGCGCTAAACCTTGATTGTTTGTAATACTGGCTCAACAAAATAAATTGGGGTAAATCTATACCGCGACATCCTATAATTCTATCCAAAAAAGGAAAATTACTATGAATCTATCAGAAGGTATGGACAGGATGCATACACATACATCATCATTAGAGAACTCGTTCAATTATCGGCCTGTGCGTGGTCATTGTGTATACTTCATTGGAATTGGTGGTATTGGGATGAGTGCTGTTGCACGTATTCTTTTAAAAGAAGGTTGCGTTGTAGCAGGTTCAGACACAAGACCATCTTCTTTAACTTCAACACTAGAGGAGATGGGCGCAAGGATTAATACAAGGCAGGATGGGAGTTTTATGCCGTTGGAAACGGATATGGTGGTAATCTCAGCGGCTATTTCTGAAGACAATCCAGATCTCAAAACGGCCCGCAAAATGGGTGTAAAGGTAGTAAAATACTCTCAAATACTAGGTTCGTTGATGAAAGAAAAACGTGGTGTTGCAATCAGTGGCACTCACGGGAAAACAACCACGAGTGCAATGATTTCTAGCATATTAAAAACGGCAGGATTGGATCCCACATTTGTTATCGGAGGAGAAGTGCCTGATATTGGAGGCAACGCACATTTAGGAAAGGGAGATTTATTTGTAGCAGAGGCATGCGAGTATGACAGGTCTTTTTTAAACCTTGTCCCACAAGTAGGTGTAATTACCAATATCGAAGAAGATCACCTGGACTATTATGAAAATATTGAGAAAATAGTAAATGCATTTGGTGATTTTGCATCATTGATTTCAAAAGGAGGTTTATTAGTCGTAAATAATCACGATAAGAATATATCACTTGCAATGCAAAGGGCAAATTGCAAGGTAGAAACATACTCTCTGGATAGTACATCTGATTGGTATGGTAAAGTTCTTTCTACAGGTAGTGGTACAAATAGATTCAGCATCTTTAGAAGAAATACTTTTTTTGATGATTTTACATTAAAAATACCAGGGTCTCACAATATCTTAAATGCGCTGGCCGCAACCGCGGTATGTACTTTTATTGGAGTTGATAAAGGTTCTATCAAAGCTGTGTTAGCTTCTTTTGGTGGGGCGATGAGACGATTTCAAATTATTGGGATAAAGAACAATATCACAGTAATCGATGATTATGCACATCATCCAACAGAAATACGTGTTACGTTAAAGGCTGCACGAGAACTTTATCCCGGGAAAAAGATATGGTGCGTGTTTCAACCTCATCAGTATAGCAGAACACGCCATTTGTTAAAGGGTTTTGCAAAATCTTTTCATGATGCGAATAAGGTACTTTTTGCCGATATCTATGCAGCACGTGACACTGACGATGAAAAAGCTACAATGAATTCTATGAGGTTGTGTGAAGAAACTCGTAATGCAGGTGTAGACGTCCAATGTATTCCACAATTGTGCGATATTGTCAAGGTACTTTCATTAAATGTAAAACCAGACGATGTTGTCATAACTATGGGTGCTGGTGATGTGTGGAAAGTTGCTTATGATTTAGTTGCAAAATTAGAATAGTGGGTTAAGATTAATCCTTAATACTGTTGCTTTTTAAATGTTAGGAGAATATGAAATGAAGCCAAAAAATGTTGTTGTACTGATGGGAGGCATATCTCCTGAACGTGAAATTTCTTTACGTTCCGGTAATGCAGTAGCAAGGGCATTAAAAGAGGCTGAATTTAACGTTACTTGCATAGATGTAAAAGACGAAAAGATAGAAGAACTTGATCGCATGGACATCGATGTTGCATTTATTGCCTTACATGGGTATTTTGGCGAAGATGGGGGTGTACAACAGCTTTTGGAGTCAAAAGGGATTCCATATACTGGCTCAGGTATAAATGCCAGCAGGCTAGCGATGGACAAATTAGCAACAAAAAAATGTTTTATTGAGGCGGGCATTAGAACGCCAGATTATATTACAGTGACAGAATTTCAAGAGTTACAGGAGATGCAGCGTGAAATAAGCAAACTAGGATTACCGGTAGTTTTAAAACCTACGAGGAATGGTTCCAGCATCGGCATATCGATCCTTAAAAATATTAATGATCTTCAAATTGGTTTAGAAAAAGCTTTTGGATTTGGATATGAATTACTTGTTGAAAAGTACATAAAGGGCAGAGAGTTGACCGTTGGAATATTGGATGACAAGGCGCTGCCAATTATTGAAATCAAACCGGCGGTGGAATTTTATAATTACGAAGCGAAATATAAGGATGATAGAACAAAATATCTTATTGTAGAAAAAAACTTAAGCGAACGGAGAAATACAGTCGGTGATTCCTCACGAACTATTGGCTTTCTCTTACCCGCTACATATAGTAATGCACAGGAACTTGCTGTCAATGCACACAAAGTCCTTGGCTGTAAAGGATTTTCAAGAGTCGACATGTTGCTGGACGATAGAGATAACTTGTATTTATTGGAAATAAATACCATCCCCGGTTTTACAGAAAAAAGTTTGCTGCCAAAGGCGGCAAAGGCTGCAGGCATGTCATTTCCTTCATTATGTGAAAAAATTGTTGATCTTGCATTCCAGAATATTCTCGTTAGTGTAAATGAACCAATACAAAATTAAGGATATTATCAATAGCTCATTTAACTATAAGCTTTTTTTAGACAACCTTTCCTCTAAAACAGGTTCAATAAAAAAAGTTCTATACCCCTTTTTGCTCCAATTTGTTTTCTTTGCATGCATAATAATTTTTGGAATATGGGGTATTAATAAGACATGGCACTCATTAATAGATCTAAATATATTTAAAGTCAGTCCTTATACGTTCACATTCTATACCCCCTCTTGGGTAACTGAGCGTTTCGCTGATGACATAAAACATGTAGCAGCTTTGAACGAACAATACAGTATGTATGAGAACAACTTGACTCAAAGAATCGCAAACGTTTATGGAGGGGTTGTTTTGATTAGAAAGGTAGATTCAATCAAAAAGACATTCCCCAATAAACTTAATATCAAGCTTGTATTGCGCAAACCGGCAGTTATTGTTAGAAATGGAAATTATACTTATCTTGTGGATGATGAATGTGTCTTATTACCAAAAGAATATTACACATTACAAAATGCTGAATATGATACACCTTTCATCCAAAGTAATAAATTGGCAAGATTACCTTTATATGGAAGTGAATGGAATGATAAGGGAATTAAGGCAGGGATAGATGTGGTAACATTTCTCAGGGCAAATAATATTCATAACATTTTTAAGATTTTAGCGGTAGATGTATCAAACGTGTGTAAAAGAAGGTTTACAGGAAAGAGTGATATTGTTTTGTGGACAGAGAACAATACACAGATACGGTGGGGATGCTCTTCCCTATGTAATGAACCCAACGAACTCTCCAATGAAGAGAAACTACAAAACCTCCTGAGTATTGCAAAAACTGAAGGAACTAACCTAAAGCAAATGGAGTATGTTGACGTACGTTGGAAAAAACCTTCGGGAAAACGGTGGGCAAAGGTTAATAATATAATAGAAGAACGTTAAAAGCTTTTTATGATAAACCAGGATTCTCTGGATCCCAAATTAACTCCCGTCCGGCCTGTCTGTTTGACCGGCCTTCATTTGTCGTACCGTCCGAATTATCACATTTTGTATTCGTTCTACATGTCCGTCAATAAAAAGGGCATTTGCAGTCTTTGAATGTCTTTGTGCAACACTTCCATACGACCCTTCAAATTTATTTGCTATCCCATCACCGTTGATGCGACCGTCAAATAACAATACACTCTTGGTAGATTTTTGTATAGTTTCAATAGACTGTTGACACTCAGATGCTGGCAAAAGATTTTGATTCATTTTTATTGTGCGTGTTGTATCTTGTTTTGAAAGAGGCACCGTTTCGAAGATGGGATCCTTCTTTATAAGTAAAAGCCTCTCCTCCTGTGAGATTTCATCCCTTTCGCGGGGAAGTTGCAATGTTGTCAGGTAGCTGTCAACTACCTTAAACCATACCTCGGCAAGGTGTTTCTGCTGAACATAAATGTAAGGTTACTCATAAAGGATGTTGTTAAGTATTCAAAAATTAATAATCGCTTGTTATTAAAAATATTTGACTTTTTATGGTATAATGCTAAAATTAGCAAGTAGTTTTGGTTAAATCAGATACGAACAATTCTATGAAATGCGGAAGTGGCGGAATCGGCA
>MHYI01000194.1:4931-5310 GCA_001828295.1 Planctomycetes bacterium RBG_16_41_13
GTCCCGATGATACCGGGGTGGGGGTTCAAATCCCCCCTTCCGCACCACTCTGTTTTGCCTTACCTGAAGTATAAAAGCGCATACTTTATAAGCTATTTTAGTTGTACTTCCTTATAATGCATGACATAAATAAAAATTATGGTTGTATAATAAACAAAAAACTTACCCACTTATGGGAGATTTATTGATGAACAAATGCGTCTATGCATCGATTCTTGTTTTGCTTGTAATTGGTTGTAAAGAAACCCAGGTAAGGCAGTCTGATTTTGTTCCATTTAAAAAACCAGTAACACTTTCTACAACAACCGAGGCGGTAGAGAAAAAACCCTGGGAATATGAAATCTCACCAAAAAAAGAGGTTGTAGAGGAGAGAAAGGAG
>MHYI01000194.1:5325-5467 GCA_001828295.1 Planctomycetes bacterium RBG_16_41_13
TTTGTATATCCGGAGGAACGCAAAAAACCGGAACCTTCTCTTCACAAACCTGAATATACAGGCGATAAAATCGATGTCGCTTTAAATTTTGATAACGCAGAAATAAAGGATGTTTTACAGGTTATTTTAGGCGAGATTCTTA
>MHYI01000195.1 GCA_001828295.1 Planctomycetes bacterium RBG_16_41_13
ACTCTCTAAAAACCTTCGTCAGCAAAAAATATTACTATCTTGGGCAAAACAAGCAACAAGAGATATCCCGCCTTATCTTTGAGATTGCAAAACGTGAAAAGGTTGGATTTTCACATGTTTTTGAACAGCTCCCCCCGCCGCCAAGCCGTTTCTCTTTCATTAAAAGTTATTTGCTGGAACGGCGTTATCCTTTGCTTCACCAAAATGGGGTCAAAATAAGCCAGACTTTTTGCGACGTCGATATAAATCCCTCCTTCAGGGTTAATCTCGCTAAGAAACCGCTCATCTCGCCAAAACAATTTTTTATAGAAGAATCTGTTTTGTCTACCGAAACCGTTCAGAGAATACACTACAAATTTCCCAACAGTACTTTTACCACGATAGCGTCCTACCGTGAATACGTGAAGAAGAAAGCATTTACTATTTCCGATTACAATAAAAGACTGGAAAACTTCTATATTATACGCGAAAAATTTGACTTTTATAAACACTGTCCATGTTCAAACAACTCCGCATCGTGCGGATATTTTGTAATGAATTTAGGGAGCGGATGCCCATATGAATGCACCTATTGCTTTCTTCAAAATTACATTAACTCGCCGGGGATTGTGCTGCCGGCAAATATAGAAGATTTTTTCACCGTCTTCAGGAATTTAAAAAAAGACATGCGCCTCGGATCTGGAGAATTAACCGATTCCCTTGCATTCGACCACATTACGGAGTATTCGCCTAAAATCGTGAATTTCTTCCGGCAATATCCCAAAAGCACTTTCGAGTTCAAAACAAAAAGCAACAATGTACACCTGCTCACTTCAGCACCCGGCGCAAAGAATATCATCATTTCATGGTCATTGAATCCGCAAAAGTTGATCGACGCCGCAGAGTATTTTACCGCTTCCCTGGAGGAAAGGTTAGAAGCAGCGCAAGCATGTGCAGCGGCGGGATATCGTGTTGCTTTCCACTTTGATCCGATTATCTGCTATCGTGGATGGGAAACGGATTATGAAGCATTAATCAATGCCGTCTTTGACAAAATTGACTCAAACACTATCGCGTGGCTGAGTTTGGGCACACTACGCATATCTCCGCAATTAAAAAAAATCATTGAAAACCGGTTTCCCGAAAATGCCCTGCTTGACGAAGAATTATTAACCGGTTTCGACGGAAAATTGAGGTATCCGGCAGCGGTAAGGTCATTCATATACACCACTATGACCTCGTGGATACGGAAAAACAGCAAAGGTGTTCCCGTTTATTTATGTATGGAGGAGAGGGAAATGCATAGAGACACGCATATCTCCCTTAAACATGAAACAAAACGTAACACTTTAGTTTTTTGAAAAAGTAGGTGCGAAGTATTTGCCAGTTTGGGTATGAACGCATTTATGACAATTTATAGCAAATGCTTCGCCCCTACACTATGCGGCAAACATCGCTATTATTGGAATTTTTCAAAAAACTAAAGTGTTACAACAAAACAGATAACGGTAATTTTTTAAAAGAGAGGATGTGATGCATTTCATGCCAGGGGAAACCACCGTGAATGGATTTTGACGCGTTCCGATATTTATGTGCAAATAAGAAATTGCAATGCGTGGAAAACTATTCTGTAATGTGTATTATTATTGGTGAAAAACGCTGTTTACCAAAAGATACTATGCAGACAATCAAAAAGGTTTCTATCCGGTTTCGACCCGGTTTCTCCCGTTTTTCTTGGCTTTGTATAATGCCTCATCTGCGGCATTTACCAAGGTTTCACTAGTTCCATATTGTGGAAAAGATGCAATCCCTATACTTACGGTCAGTCTATAAGTTTGTCCGTAAACAATCGTATCAAAACAAGTAGCTTCAATTGATTTACGGATTCCTTCTGCTTTTTCTTTTGCCTGCGATACATCTGCTCCCGGCATTATAATTACAAATTCTTCACCGCCATATCGTGCCAATACATCGGAAGTTCTTAAAGAATTATTTAATATCCTGGAAACTTCCTGCAATACCCGGTCGCCTGCCGTATGACCATACGTATCGTTAATACTCTTAAAGTGATCCAGGTCTAAGAGAAGCAGACACACACACTCATCGCGCCTTTTCGTTAAAGCCAGTTGTTTTTTCAACATTTCATCAAAAAATCTTCTGTTATATATCCCGGTCAAGGCGTCGGTAATTGCCGTGCGTTTTGCAAAATCCATCAGTCTGATTCTTTGCAACGCGGACATTGCAAGCCCAATATATGTTTTTAATAATTTCTGTACCTCTTCATTGCACCAGTATCCGGTTTCCTCCTTTATCGCAAACAACATCCCAATCGTAGTGCCACCCGTTATTAAGGGGAAGCATGCATATCCGCTATTTTTTAATGTATACGCCAGGCATTTACACGCATGTTCTTTCTTAACATCAGCGACATAAAGCTCTTTGCCTGTCCGTATCACACGACACAATGAAGGATCAAGAAGGACTTCATCCTTTATTATTTTATCGGACAATTCCGGCGGGTCTATTATGGCGACATTCATCAGGTGGTTGTCATTGTCCAGCAGCAGTATCGCAATCACATCCGGATTTAAAATCTCTTTTAAGGTGTTGGTTAAATGTTTAAACAATACATCTTCCTGTGTTTCCTCATTGAGAAATGTAGAAAAGTCCATTAACCTTCTCAGATTTCTGAAATTATTGTCTCTTTCCGTCTCAAGACGTTTCTGGTCGGTAATGTCCAACTTAATAGCAAAAAATTGTACAATCTCCCCTTTACGGTTTTTTATCGGGGAGATGGAAGTCGATTCCCAATAGAGTTCTCCATTTTTCTTTTTATTGCATAATTCGCCATGCCATTCCCCGCCGGAAGCGACCGTTTTCCACAAATAGTCGTATACTTCAGGAGGGGTGTGGCCGGATTTTAAAAGAGATGGTTTTTTACCTATGACTTCATTTGTTGTATAACCCGTTAGTTGGGTAAATCTTTGATTTATATACTCTATTTGTCCCTGAGTATTCGTAATCACCACGGACGCAGGGCCATATTCTACTGCCCTATGCAGTTTATGAAGTTCTTCCTCTATATACACATTTTCAGTAATATCCAAATTGGCAATGATAATTTTCAGCGGTTTCTTTTCATCGCTATAAGCGATTTCCGCATATGACCGGATAACACGTTCCGTCTCATCGGGAAGTATTATCCTGTACTCAATATCAAGCGGTTTCCCACCGTGCAATGCGCAGGAAAATGCATCTTTCACTAAACTACGGTCATCTTCGTGCACACACCCGATAAACTCTTCAATAGTATTCGGAGATTGTTCCTTACTGAAACCGTACATATGAAATGTCCCTTCAGGCATATACAGTTCCTTGTTTTCGATATCCCACTCCCAACTGCTTAATTGAGCAATCCTCTGGGCATGGGCAAGCGTATCCTTGCTTTTACGCAACTCTTCTTCCATGAGTTTCCGTTCGGTAATATCTGTTATTGTCGCTACATAGACGCTGCTTTCCTCTCTTTTGTCGACATCAGAAAAAAACAGGGGAATACCTATGCACAATACCCACATAATCTTCCCATCAGGGTAAATAAGGCGAAATTCCGATTTAAACGTTTTTTTGCCCTTTACCGCATCTGCCCATTCTTTCAATACGCGCGTCAGGTCATCCTGATGCAGCGCGCCCATCCATCCGTTTCCCAGAGATTCATCCGCGGTAAGCCCTGTAATCTTGCACCATTGCTCATTTACAAATAGAAAATTCCCTTCAAGATCAGTATAAAAAATTCCTACCGGCAGAATGTTTGTTATTGTACGAAAACGTCTTTCGTTTTCACTGAGTAATTCATTCTTCTGCTTGTATTCAATCAACAAGGATTTCAGTTCACTGCTACCCAGGGACAAAGATTCAACATTCTCCATCGATTCGGTTTTTTTATAAGATTCACTCATTTTTTTCTACCGGACACGAGTAAACTTCCGACAGCAACGCGAATAAATTCCATGACCGCCTGGAAACCATCGCGATGTAAAGGAATACACACTTCCTGTTTTCTCTACTGATTATGAAGACCTGATTCATAGAAGATTACATTAAGTGTAAAACAACATATTGATCACCATATTTTTCAATATTGTTTACCATTGTTTGTAGATTACTTAAATGTTCTTCTTCCGACTTGAGTATTTCTTCTAAAAGCATTCTGCTTCCATGGTCTTTTTCGTTAAAACATATTGTTATGCCTTCATTTAATCTTGCAATAGCTTCAACTTCAATATCTCTATTAAGTTTTAACATTTTAACAATATCAAACTGTTTTTCTTCAGGCAAGGCATGTTTTTGGTTTTTAACTATTTCCCCTAAAAACAATATACGCCCCGCTAACATTTCAGCATGCTTCATTTCATCTATTGCGTCTTTTTTCAGCATTTCTGCAAGTTTCTTCAACCCCAAATCTTCACACTTTGTATGCTGGTCCATATATATGCCTATAGCGCCTATTTCTGCTGCATACACCTCACACAACATATTATAAATTTTCTCATTTACACTACCCATTCAACCCTCCTTTTCGTTAAATTACAAAAATTATTTATACACCAACTCAACGAAATATATAATAATTACCTTTGAAAATCAAAATGTTTTTATGTAATAATTATTGTTAATACACAATATCTGAAAATGCTCTTGCAAGAGAAAATCACGGTGCTGTCTAAAAAACCATACGTCAGTTTGTTTGCCGGTAAAGTCGTAAAATCAGTATAGTTGCTCTATACAAACGATGGCCTTAATCAACAATAGAAAACAGGGTATTTAAGTTAAACACTTGAACCTGCGAGGAAGCGGGGATTTGTATTATCTTATTTGTGGGAACAATGCCTATCCCAAAAAAACACACTGGCAGTGATAAAGGGCCTTTTGTGCGGAATATTGGAGGGGTGTCAATCCTCTTATAATAAAGGGATTCAGCTTGTGATAAAGCTTGGAGAGGTAGTTACAAAGATATTTTTCAAAAAAACTAACGTGTTACCAATTTCGTTAATCAGAGGGTCATAAAAAAAAGAATGGAATAGGACGGTTGGGATGTATATGTTATAACCTTAGTTCAGGAAAATTGATGTTACTACACTTTACAGACCTATGGAATAAATTCTATAAAAGACCTTGTGTATTGTACCCTGTATCACGCCTTATCTTTAACATCTAAATGCCGAAGAAGGGATTTGAACCCTTATGGTGTTGCCACCACTAGAACCTGAATCTAGCGCGTCTGCCAATTCCGCCACTTCGGCATTGAAAAACACTTATTTTTTTGAATATCCCCTACGAGACTCTGCTGATTTGTTCTTTAAAAAAAGACATACATTTTCAACCAAATATAACCTCTTCTATCAACATCTACTTATATTACTCACTCAGAGATTCTAGGAAATAAAGATGATTAAGTCAAAGGTTTTTCACAAAATGACCTTGCATTGCCATTCGCAATTTGTTATTATTTGCAATCGTATGCCTTTAAGTTGTCAATAATTACGATAAAATTTTTTTATCGCAGTGATGTAAATTCATTTTGTCTAATAATTAGTCTCATTTATGAACTTTCCTTATTAAAGCGGTTATTTTGGTAACATCACACTCAAATAAAACGAAGACCGTGTTTTTATTCCTCATAAATATTATTGTTTCAAAAATAAACCTATAAGAAAACATATGAATGTGAGAATACTCATAAAACATAAGAATACTTTGCTTTATTCTAAATAGCATGGAAATTATTGCCAAAAATAGAAAAGCCTTCTATCAATATGAAATTTTAGAAAAAATAGAAGGTGGGATAGTGCTCACCGGTACAGAAGTTAAGTCGCTAAGAAATAAGGATGTTAGTATAAATGATAGTTTTGCTCAATTGGACCATGACGAAGCCTTTCTGTATGAAATGCATATTGGTGAATATAAACAGGGGAATCGCCAAAATCATGAACCCAAAAGGAGGAGAAAGCTCCTCTTTCATAAAAGGGAAATCGCAAAAATAGCAGGTAAAGTACAACAAAAAGGATACACTCTTATACCATTATCAATCTATTTTAAAAATGGACTTGCTAAAGTAGAAATTGCAATAGTACGGGGAAAATCCAAGTTTGACAAACGAGAAGACATTAAAAAAAGAACGGTCGAAAGAGAGATTCGCCAGGTAATGAAAAAATTTTAACCTTCGTATCAGTTAATTAATAATAGTACCTAAATCCTGCAATCTTATTATCTGTAACAATTGCTAAAGCATGTATTTATCAAGGATTACGTAATATTTATGCGGATTTTCTATTCACCTAATGGTGAATATTTAACCTTGTAAAAAATGTTATAAGGCCAATAAATATAATGGGTTCCAAGGTTTTTCATTAAAATGATTGCAGAATTTAGGTAGTATTCAAAAACATTTTTCAGTGAAACAAATGTATCAAAACATAAAAAAGGAATTTCAAAACTCCTTTTTCATGCTCTTTCTTTAAAACAATTAATTATACAGGTTTTTGCACCTTATAAAACCACACAATTAACGTGAAAGGTAAATTATGCCTTCATCAAGGATAATGATTGTAGAGGATGAGCGACAAACAGTTGATACATTAAGGGATTTATTTGAACAATACGGTTATGAAACAGAGGTTGCCCTTAATAGAAATGTAGCGCTGAATATTCTCCAGGAGAGAAAAATGGATGTTCTTATAATAAGCGAAATGGTTCAGGACATCCCTGGCATAGAAATTATGTACGATATCAGAAAAACAAATAAATCTTTACCCATAATTATGATCTGTGAGCAAAAATCAAAACGAGTTGAATCTTCTTTAATGAAGGCCGGAGCAAATATTGTTCTCTCTAAACCTTTAGACCCCATTATTGCAGTGCAAACTATCGATAATTTGTTAAAGATGAAATATATCGCCGAAAACATAAAACCGAAAAAACGTAAAACCTCTCTAAAAAAGAAATAACTTTTCTCTCCCAATTTTTCATACCAATACGATTTATGTTTCTATTTCAACGGTTATTGCATTTTTATATGAGAAGTTGCATAATTTTTATTGCCTTATTCATCTGTTTAACGTTGCCAGTCAAAGGAATCAAGGCTGAACCAACGCATCTCAATGAACAAATCAGGAATATTTTACAGAAATATTTATTAAAAAATGCACACTGTGGAATCAGCGTTGTATCTCTAAAAACGAATACCCCTGTCGTTAATTACCAAAGTAACGATTTATTCATGGTTGCATCTAATATGAAACTTGCAACAACCGCAACCGCATTGGAATATTTAGGGACAGATTTTAAATACAATACCTCCGTTGAAGCAGATGGGAATATAACGGGCAATGGAACACTTGAAGGCAACATTATCATCAGGGGAAGCGGCGATCCAAATCTATCGGGAAGATTTTACAATAGCAATATTTTAACTATTCCAAATGCATGGTTACATGCAATAAAAAATCTAGGCATACAAAAAATTACAGGGGATATTGTCGCAGATGACTCAATCTTTGACCGCAATTATATCAACGATGCCTGGCCAAAAAACCAATTGCATGAGTGGTATTGTGCGCCCACCAGTGGTTTATCATTTAATGACAATTGCATTGATATTATTTTCGTTCCCCGGAATAACGTAAATAAAAAAGTCGCGCTGTTAATTGAACCGAACACTTCGTTTGTCACTATCTATAACGAGTGTATTTATACTTCTGAAGAGAAACAACATGCGTATTCCATTTATCGAAAACCCGGAACGAACGATATTTATGTTAAGGGGAAATTTTGGACGAACGCTTCTCAGAAACGGGAGTGGGTAAGTGTGCACAGTCCATCACTCTATCTTGTAACACTTTTTAAAGAAATGCTTGAAAATAGCGGTATATCTGTCCTTGGAACTGTTCGATTAATTAATGAAAACGACCGGAAATCATATTCAAATAAACCTATTAAAATAGCCCAAACCATTTCCACAATGGAACAATCTATTCACGTCACAAACAAACGAAGCCAAAATTTCTATGCGGAACAAATAATAAAAACATTGGGAGCACATATAAGAGGCTGTGGCAATACAGAAGACGGTTTACAAGTTATTAGCGCTTTCATGGGAAAATTAGGCTTTGACAGTGTAGAGTACAAAATACGGGACGGGTCTGGTTTGTCAAAAGAAAACAAACTCTCACCCAATATGATAACTACTCTTTTATCGTATATGAATACACACAAACACGGCGAAGTGTTTTGCGACTCACTTCCAATTTCAGGCATAGATGGCGGACTTCACCGCCGTATGGCATCTCTGCAATATAAGGGTAAAATTCATGCAAAAACCGGCTACATTGCCGGCGTTTCGGCACTTTCCGGTTATATTGATACCTCTAAAGGCGATAGGCTTGCATTTTCTATTCTTA
>MHYI01000196.1:0-2680 GCA_001828295.1 Planctomycetes bacterium RBG_16_41_13
ACCCAAATGATTATCGGCTGGATATCGGCAAAAAGATGGGTGCGGATATTGTGGCACCCAAATGATTATCGGCTGGATATCGGCAAAAAGATGGGTGCGGATATTGTGGCGAATCCTAAAAAAACGGATATCCTGAACCGTGTGGTGGAAGCTACGGAGGGAAATGGCGTAGATGTGGTTCTGGAGTTTTCCGGCAATAAACTGGCGCTTGATCAGGGACTGAAGTCTCTTACTCCCGGCGGAAGAATATCGATTTTGGGGATATATGAGACCCCTGTTGAGATTTATCTGAATAGAGAGGTTATTTTTAAAAAAATACGCATGTATGGGATTACCGGCAGAAAGATATTTTCGACGTGGTATAAGACGTCCAGGTTTCTGTCTTCCGGGCTGGTGGACCCAGGACCGGTTATTACACATACGTTTTTACTGGAAGATTACGAAAAGGGTATGCAGTTAATGAGAGATGGCATGTGTGGAAAGGTTATTTTGCAGGTCATGCCGTAATTTCATTCCGTTTGCATGAATTTGAAAGATCCCTGCGACCATTAAAGAAAGGACTCCGGAGTAATGAGCCGCCTTAATTTTATTCACGAGGAACTGGAAAAGCTTGAAGAAGAGGGGCTTCTTGTCAATATAAGAACCATTGAAGGCCCACAGGATGCCTGGATTACCGCAGACGGAAAGAAGGTGTTAAATCTCTGCTCAAATAATTATCTCGGGTTTGCGAATAGTCCCCGGTTAAAGTCTGCTGCGAAAGGGGCGATAGATGCATATGGTGTAGGGCCTTCTGCGGTAAGGACAATTTCCGGGACCACGGTGTTGCATTGTGAGCTGGAGAGGAAACTTGCTCTTTTTAAGGGTGTAGAGAGTACCATTTCCTTTCAATCAGGATTTTGCGCAAATCTGGCAGTCATTCCCGCTATTGCTGGCAAAAATGACGTCATTTTTTCTGATGAACTGAATCATGCGAGCATTATCGATGGATGCCGTCTCTCCGGGGCAAAAATTGTCCGGTATGGACATTGTAACCCTGATGACCTGCGAGGAAAAATCTCGCAGGAAAGGGATGCGGAAAGACGGTTGATAATCACGGACGGGGTGTTCAGCATGGAAGGTGATATCGCCCCCTTGCCGGAAATTGTTAAGATTGCGGATGAATTCAATGCCATTACAATGGTGGATGATGCACATGGCGAGGGTGTTTTGGGGAAAGGCGGGAGAGGCATTGTGGATTATTTTAATTTGCAGGGGAAAGTAGATATCGAGGTTGGCACGCTATCAAAGGCATTTGGGGTAGTGGGTGGTTATGTGGCGGGGAGTAAAAAATTGACAGACTATCTATCCCAAAAGGGGAGGCCCTTTCTTTTTTCAAGTGCTGCAACTTCTCCCGATGTAGCGGCATGTATTGCCGCAGTGGATATCCTTCTGGAATCAAAGGTTCGGGTTGAAAAACTATGGTTAAACACCGCATTGTTCCAGAAACAAATGAAAAACATAGGGTTTGATATAGGGAGAACGCAAACACCAATAACTCCAATAATGGTTGGAGACGCCAAATTTGCAAAAGAGTTTAGCCGGAAATTGTATGAAGAGGGGATTTTTATACAATCAATCGGATATCCGACTGTTCCTGCAGGGAAGGCCCGTCTGCGTGCAATGCTTTCTGCTGCTCATAGCGAAAACGACCTTTTGTGGGCTGTAGGGTGTTTTGAAAAAATAGGGAAAACATTGGGGATATTGAATTAAAAAACCCGTACACCATTAATGCGATTGATTTTTCAAAGTAAAAAATTTAATATGTCCGTATTATGTTAACTTTTTTGAAAAGGTAAATTGGTGCCGAATATGAAAAAATATATTAGTTTTGCGATGCTCATTTTATGTATTGCGGGTTGCGGAAAAAGTGAAAAGGAAAAACCTGAAGAAAAAATATCTGCAACCGGGATGAATCAATCAGAGGTTTCTTCCAAAGGGGAACATGATTTTATTAAAAATGAAAAAGGCTTTATCGTTCACATGAAAGATATTAAGGTATTGCTGAAACATTTGCAGACCTCTATTAACAAAGAAGACTGGAAAGCTATTCAGCAAGATACAAAAAAATTGAAAAATTCAAGCCCCGTAGTATATACAGGGGCAAATAAGAATGATTTACCGAAAGA
The DNA here is from genome assembly GCA_001828295.1 of Planctomycetes bacterium RBG_16_41_13. Next base: position 2,166 of record MHYI01000196.1, read on the forward strand.
ATTTGTAAAGCTGGACGTCCAATTCCATTTAGATGCGCTTGAATTAGTGAATGCATGTCAGGAAAAGAACAAGGATAAAGCAATGGCAGCATTTTTTAAAGTAGTGAATGGGTGTGACGAATGCCATGCCAAGTTCAATCCAAAAGAAACATCCACATCGTGGTTCCGATAAAGAGTCATTTTTACAATATCAGAAGAATGAATGGGTTTTTGTATCATTCAATAGCCCTGATATTAAATACCTCAGTAATGATATTTATTGAAAGGGTAAATTATGATAAAAAAAATTTTGATTGTAGATGATTCTGTTGTTGCCCGATTGGGGGTAAAAAATTGTATTTTAAAAGATGCATCATATGAGATATACGAAGCGTTTGACGGTTTTATGGGCGTTGAAGAATTTAAAAGGGTTTCCCCTGATATAACTTTTCTGGATATGACAATGCCTGTAATGTCAGGCATTCAGGCGCTTGAAGAAATAAAAAAAATCGATGAAAACGCTATAGTCATTGTGA